>NZ_JBEXCS010000087.1:30688-42512 GCF_040605395.1 Streptomyces sp. NPDC005648
GCGGCTGGTCGGCTGAGCCCGACGCCCCCGGTCCGGCGTCCCTGGTCCGGAGGCCTGGCGTCCCCGGTCCGGAGAGCCGACACCCCCGGTCGGAGGCCCGCACCCCGGTCGGAGACCAGGCGCCCCCGGTTCGGAGAGTCGAAGAGGGCCTTCGCCCGGCGGCGGAGGCCCTCTTCGCTTGCGCTCGGGTGTTACGCCGGGACCGACGCCAGACCCGGAGCCAGGAACTTCTTGCCGTTCACGCGCTCGGAGACACCCTCGCGGTCCAGGTACGGCGTGATGCCGCCCAGGTGGAAGGGCCAGCCCGCACCGGTGATCAGGCAGAGGTCGACGTCCTGGGCCTCGGCGACGACACCCTCGTCGAGCATGAGCCCGATCTCCTGGGCGACGGCGTCCAGAACCCGCTCGCGGACCTGCTCCTCGGCCAGGACGACATCGCCCTGCTTGAGCAGCGCCGCGACCTCGGGGTCCAGCTCCGGCTTCCCGCTGTCGTAGACGTAGAAGCCGCGCTTGCCCGCCTTGACGACGGCCGCGAGGTTCTCGGAGACGGTGAAGCGGTCCGGGAAGGCCCGGTTGAGGGTCTCGGAGACATGCAGACCGATGGCCGGACCGACCAGCTCCAGCAGCACCAGCGGCGACATGGGCAGACCGAGCGGCTCCACGGCCTTCTCGGCGACCTCGACCGGCGTGCCCTCGTCGATGACGTTCTGGATCTCGCCCATGAAGCGGGTGAGGATGCGGTTCACGACGAACGCCGGGGCGTCCTTCACGAGGACCGCGGTCTTCTTCAGCTTCTTGGCGACGGCGAAGGCCGTGGCCAGCGAGGCGTCGTCGGTCTGCTCACCGCGGACGATCTCCAGCAGCGGCAGGATCGCGACCGGGTTGAAGAAGTGGAAGCCCACGACCCGCTCGGGGTTCTTCAGCTTCGACGCCATCTCGGTGACCGAGAGGGACGAGGTGTTGGTGGCGAGGATCGCGTGCGCCGGGGCGACCGCCTCGACCTCCGCGAACACCTGCTGCTTGACGCCGATCTCCTCGAAGACGGCCTCGATGACGAAGTCGGCGTCCGCGAAGCCCTCGGCCTTGTCGAGCACACCGGTCACCAGGGCCTTGAGGCGGTTGGCCTTGTCCTGGTTGATACGGCCCTTGCCGAGCAGCTTGTCGATCTCGGCGTGGACGTAGCCCACACCCTTGTCGACGCGCTCCTGGTCGATGTCGGTCAGCACGACCGGCACCTCCAGGCGGCGCAGGAAGAGCAGGGCGAGCTGGGAGGCCATCAGGCCCGCGCCGACGACGCCGACCTTGGTGACCGGGCGGGCCAGGTTCTTGTCCGGGGCCCCCGCCGGGCGCTTGCCGCGCTTCTGCACCAGGTTGAACGCGTAGATGCCGGCGCGCAGTTCGCCGCCCATGATCAGGTCGGCGAGGGCCTGGTCCTCGGCGTCGTAACCCTGCTGCAGGTCGCCGTTCTTGGCGGCGGCGATGATGTCCAGGGCGCGGTAGGCGGCCGGAGCGGCGCCGTGCACCTTGGAGTCCGCGATGAAGCGGCCCCTGGCGACGGCCTGGTCCCAGGCCTCACCGCGGTCGATCACCGGACGCTCGACCGTGACGTCGCCCTTGAGGACGTTCGCCGTCCAGAGCAGCGACTGCTCCAGGAAGTCGGCGCCCTCGAAGATCGCGTCGGCGATCCCGAGGTCGAAGACCTGCCGGCCCTTGAGCTGCTTGTTCTGGTTGAGGCTGTTCTCGATGATCACCGAGACGGCCTTGTCGGCACCGATCAGGTTCGGCAGCAGCACGCAGCCGCCCCAGCCGGGGACCAGACCGAGGAAGACCTCGGGCAGGGAGAACGCCGGGATCGCCTTGGAGACGGTCCGGTAGGAGCAGTGCAGACCGACCTCGACGCCACCGCCCATCGCGGCACCGTTGTAGTACGCGAAGGTCGGCACCGCGAGGCCGCCGAGGCGCTTGAAGACCTCGTGGCCGCCCTTGCCGATGGCGAGCGCGTCCTGGTGCTCCTTCAGGAGCTCGACGCCCTTGAGGTCGGCGCCGACCGCGAAGATGAACGGCTTGCCGGTGACACCGACACCGACGATCTCGCCGGCCGAGGCCTCCTTCTCGACCTGGTCGAGGGCGGTGTTCAGGTTCGCCAGCGAGGCCGGGCCGAAGGTGGTCGGCTTGGTGTGGTCGAGGCCGTTGTCCAGCGTGATCAGGGCGAAGCGGCCCGCGCCGAACGGCAGGTCGAGGTGGCGTACGTGCGCCGACGTCACGACCTCGTCGGGGAACAGCTCGGCCGCGCCCTTGAGGAGTTCGGTGGTGCTCACTTGTCGCCTCCGGCGTCCTTGTGGTTCGGGTTCTCCCAGATCACCGTGGCGCCCATGCCGAAACCGACGCACATGGTGGTGAGGCCGTAGCGGACCTCCGGCTGCTCCTCGAACTGACGGGCCAGCTGCGTCATCAGACGGACGCCGGAGGAGGCCAGCGGGTGGCCGTAGGCGATGGCGCCGCCGTACTGGTTGACGCGCGCGTCGTCGTCGGCGATGCCGTAGTGCTCCAGGAAGGCGAGCACCTGGACGGCGAAGGCCTCGTTGATCTCGAAGAGGTTGATGTCCTCGATCGACAGGCCGGCCTTGGCGAGGGCCTTCTCGGTCGCCGGGATCGGACCGTAGCCCATGACCTCGGGCTCGACGCCCGCGAAGGCGTACGAGACGAGGCGCATCTTCACCGGCAGGTTGTTCTCGCGGGCGAAGTCCTCGGAGGCGATGATCGAGGCGGTGGCGCCGTCGTTGAGACCCGCCGCGTTACCGGCGGTGACCCGCCCGTGGACGCGGAACGGGGTCTTGAGGCCGGCGAGGCTCTCCAGCGTGGTGCCCGGGCGCATCGGCTCGTCGGCGGTGACCAGGCCCCAGCCCGTCTCACCGGCCTCAGCGTTGGTGCGGCGGACCGAGATCGGCACCAGGTCCTGCTGGATCTTGCCGTTGGCGTACGCCTTGGCGGCCTTCTCCTGCGAGCGCACGGCGTACTCGTCGGCGCGCTGCTTGGTGATCGACGGGTAACGGTCGTGCAGGTTCTCCGCGGTCATGCCCATGAACAGCGCGGACTCGTCGACCAGCTTCTCGCTCACGAACCGCGGGTTGGGGTCCACGCCCTCGCCCATCGGGTGGCGGCCCATGTGCTCCACACCACCGGCGATGACGGCGTCGTAGGCACCGAAGGCGATCGAGCCGGCCGTGGTGGTCACGGCGGTCAGCGCACCGGCGCACATGCGGTCGATGGAGTAGCCCGGGACCGACTGCGGCAGCCCGGCGAGGATGCCGGCCGTGCGGCCGAGGGTCAGGCCCTGGTCACCGATCTGCGTGGTCGCGGCGATGGCGACCTCGTCGATCTTCTTCGGGTCGAGACCCGGGTTGCGGCGCAGCAGCTCCCTGATCGCCTTCACGACCAGGTCGTCGGCACGGGTCTCGTGGTAGATGCCCTTCGGGCCCGCCTTGCCGAACGGGGTACGGACGCCGTCGACGAAAACGACGTCCCTGACGGTACGAGGCACGATGGCTCTCCTCCAGATGCGGGATGGCACTGCTGCGGCACCCATGCGCTGAGCGCGCGCTCAGGTCCATGCTACTTATCGGTAACGTAGCTGCACAGTCCTGGAGGGTGGAGCGGCGAACGTCACACCCGGGGAGGGGCGGTCGAACCCCGGGGAGTCAGTACGGGAGTGGGCACGGGGTGCGATCCCGGCCCGTCCCCCATGATCACCCCGAACAGCGTACGCGCCACGTCCGCCCCGAATCCGTGCACGTCATGACTCATGGCGGAGAGCGTCGGACGGGTCAGTCGGCACAGCTGGGAGTCGTCCCACGCCAGCAGCGAGACGTCCCCCGGCACGCTCAGCCCCATCTCCGCCGCCACCGAGAGCCCCGCCACGGCCATGATGTCGTTGTCGTAAACGATTGCCGTGGGTCGGTCGGGCGCGGACGCCGTCAGCAGGGACCGTGTGGCCCGGGCCCCGGCCTCCCCCGAGTAGTCGGTGGTGACCTGCCAGGCCCCGGCCAGCTCCAGGACCCCCGCCGCCTCGTCGAACGCGGCCGTCCGGGCCGCCGTGTGCCCCAGCGCCGCCGCGCCCCCCACGCGCGCGATCCGCCGATGCCCCAGGGCCGCGAGATACCGCACGGCCTCCCGCACCGCCGTGGCGTCGTCGGTCCACACGGACGTGAGTCCGCCCGTCAGCGACGGATGCCCCACCGCCACCACCGGCATCCCCAGCCGCTCCACCGACGCCACCCGGGGATCGTCCACCCGGAAGTCGACCAGGATCGACCCCCCGACCTGCCGCCCCCGCCACCACGACTCCTGCAGCCCGACCTCGTCCTCCACGTTCCGCACCAGCCGCAGCAGCAGTGAGCAGGACCGCTCGATCAGCACACTCTCCACGCCCGACACGAACTCCATGTAGAACGGCTCCAGGCCCAGCAGCCGCGCCGGCCGGCAGATCGCCAGCCCCACCACGTCCACCCGCGACCCGGCCAGGTTGCGCGCGGTCAGGTTCGGCGCCCACCCCAGCTCCCGGGCCGCCTCGAAGATCCGGTCCCGGGTCGCCTCGGACAGCCCGGGCTTGTGGTTGAAGGCCAGCGACACGGCCCCCTTGGACACACCGGCACGCGCGGCGACGTCCTTGATGGTGACGCGGGAGGTGGTCATTCGGCGGGCTCCAGGCAGTACAGGGCGGCTCGGGCGGCATCCGCGTCAGGAGTCTCCCAGCCGCGTACGCCGATGGTGACCCGTTCCCCGGGCAGCAGCGTGACCAGCCCCCGGTCGGCCCGCGCCCCCGGCCGCAGCCGGTCCGCCTGCAGCAACAGATCCCGTACGAGGGTGCGGGCCGTCACCGTCACCGAGCCCGGCGCCACACTCACGTCGAACTCGGGCCGTGGATACGGCACTTCACGGTCCGGCGCGGGAAAGTACACGGCCCTGAGCCCGTCCGCGTCGGCCACCAGGAACTCCTTGGGACCGAGCGGCGCCAGCTCCGGTGGTACGCCCACCTCCGTGACCGCCCGACGCGGGGCGTCGAACCGCACGCCGCCCTCCGCGACCACCTCCCCCTCGACCGACATCCGCCGCAGCCTCAGCACCCCCGTCCACGCCTCGCCCGCCTGGTTGACGGCCGCCGACACGAGCCCGGCAGCCCGCACCTGAACCGTCAGCAAGCGGTCGGCGTACAGCCGCCGCAGCTCGTGATACAGCGGCTTCTCCCGCCCGTCCCCGTCGATCGCGGCCCAACTCGTCACCGGCCAGCAGTCGTTGAGCTGCCACACCACGGTCCCCGCGCACACCGGCCAGTGCGACCGCCAGTGCTCGACGCCGGCCGCCACCGCCCGCGCCTGGTTGACCTGAGTCAGATAGTGCCAGCGGTCGAAGTCCCCTTCCGGCACGGCGAAATGACGAGCCAGTCCCCGCTCCAGCTTGCCCTGCCCGTCGTCGGCCTTCTGATGGTGCAGCAGGCCGGGGGAGTCGACGGCGAGCTCCTCGCCGGGCAGCGCACGCGCCAACGTGGCGTGCGCGGGCGGCGCCTGCCATCCGAACTCGGCCACGAAACGGGGTACTTCACGCAGGTACTCGGTGTAGTCCGCCCGGTTCCACACCTCCCACGAGTGGTGGGTGCCGTGCGCAGGATCGTTCGGATGCCGCTCCCACGACCCGGACCACGGACTCCCCGCCGTGTAGGGCCGCGTCGGATCCAACTCGGCCACCACACGCGGGAGTACGCCCAGGTAGTACCCTTCGCCCCAGGAGTCCCCGGCGAGCGGCTCCTCCCATCCCCAGTCCCTGAAGCCCCACAGGTTCTCGTTGTTGCCGTTCCACAGCACCAGTGACGGATGCGGCATCAGCCGCACCACGTTCTCCCGGGCCTCGGCCTCCACCTCGCCCCGCAGCGGCTGCTCCTCCGGATAGGCGGCGCAGGCGAACGGGAAGTCCTGCCAGACCAGCAGCCCCAACTCGTCGCAGGCGTCGTAGAAGTCCTCGCTCTCGTAGATCCCGCCACCCCAGATCCGCACGAGGTCCACCCCCGCGTCGGCGGCCTGACGCAGCCGCTCCCGGTAGCGCTCCCGCGTGATCCGCGAGGGGAAGACATCGTCCGGGATCCAGTTCACGCCCCGCGCGAAGAGCCGCTCACCGTTGACGACGAAGGTGAACCCCGTGCCGTGCGCATCGGCGGAGGTGTCCAGCAGCACGGTCCGGAAGCCGACCCGCCGCCGCCACACGTCCAGCGCCTCCTCGCCGTGCAGCAGCGTCAACCCGACCTCGTACAAAGGCTGTTCGCCGTATCCGCGCGGCCACCACAGCCGCGCCCCCGGCACTTCCAGGCGTACGACGCCCGCCGTGCCGTCGATCTCCCCGCGCACCCGCGCCCCGCCCACCGTCGCGTCGACGGCCAGCGGTGCCTCCACCCGGGTGCGCTCGACCTCGACATGCAACTCGACGACACCCAGGCCGTCTTCGACGGTCACCAGCGGCCGGACCCGAGCGATCCGCGCCGTCGACCAGGCCTCCAGCCGCACCGGCCGCCAGATCCCGGCGGTCACCAGCGTGGGCCCCCAGTCCCAGCCGAAGGAGCAGGCCATCTTGCGCAGGTACTGATACGGCTCCGCGTACGCGGCGGGCCGCTCGCCGACGCGCCCCCGCACCGCCTCCGCCTCCGCGTACGCGGACACGAACCGCACGGACAGCCGCCCTCGCATCCCGGTCACGTCGAAGCGGTAGGAGCGGTGCATGTTCCGTGTCCGGCCCAGGAGCCGGCCGTCGAGCGAGATCTCGGCGACCGTGTCGAGACCGTCGAAGACCAGGTCGGTCTGCTCGAACCGCCCGCCCCCGGCCCCGAGTTCGGTCTCGTACGTCCACTCCCGCCGCCCGACCCACGCCACCTCCGTCTCGTTCGTACCGAGAAAGGGGTCCGGGATCGCCCCCGCCGCCAGCAGATCGGTGTGCACACAGCCCGGCACCGCGGCCGGCAGCTCGGACCCCTCGTGCAGGAGGACCCATCCCTCGTGGATCGGCGTCGCCTGAAGCATGCACTCTCCCTAAACCGTTTCAGCCCGGTGAGCGAAAAACTTTCTCCAGCCTTGGCGGAATACGGACTTTACCGGTTAAGAAAACGTTGTCAGAGTACCGAACCAGCCAACCCGCCCGTGCTCGTCCGTCCCTCGTCCCGTGAACGTGAACGGAGCTGATGCACATGTCCCGCCGTACAGTCCCCGCCGTACTCGCCACCGCCACGGCCGCCGCCCTGCTGCTCTCGGCCTGCACCGGCACCGGAGGCGCCTCGAAGGGCGCCGAGGCCAAGGCGCCCGCCGACCCGTCCGAGGTGAGCGGCACCATCAAGGTCCTCACCCAGCGCACCGATCTCGTGCAGGACGGCACGATGACGAAGTACGCCGCCGCGTTCAACAGGACGTATCCGAAGGTCAAGGTCGAGTTCGAGGCCCTCACGAACTACGAGGCCGAGGTCAAGATCCGTATGAACACCGCCAACTACGGCGATGTCCTGCTCATCCCGGCCGTCATCAAGAAGAACGACTACCCCCGGTTCTTCGCCTCGCTCGGCACCCAGGCCGAACGCGGCAGGAAGTACCGCTTCACGGACACCACCACGGTCGACGGCAAGGTCTACGGCCAGAGCCCGATCGGTGTGAGCCCCGGCTTCGTCTACAACAAGCGGGTCTGGCGCGAGGCCGGCGTCACCAAGTGGCCCACCACCCCCGCCGAGTTCCTCACCGACCTCAAGGCCATCAAGTCCAGGACCGACGCCGTCCCGTACTACACCAACTTCGCCGCCCAGTGGCCGCTGACCTCCTGGACGTATGTCAACGGCTCGCCCAGCTGCGACACCGGGGCCACCACCGAACTCGCCGACGGCGACCCCTGGGCCAAGGGAAGCGACCTGCGCGTCGGCGACACCCTGCTCTACGACATCGTCCACCAGGGCCTGGCCGAGAAGGACCCGACGACCACCAACTGGGAGCTGTCCAAGCCCCAGTTGGCCAAGGGGAAGATCGCCACGCAGTGGCTCGGCACCTGGGCGATCATCCAGTTCCAGGACGCGGCGAAGAAGGCCGGCGTGAACCCCGACGACATCGGTTTCATGCCGTTCCCGGCCCAGGTGAACGGGACGTTCTGCGCGGTCGTCGGCCCCGACTACAACCAGGCCGTCAACGTCCACTCCAAGCACAAGGAGGCGGCCCGCGCCTGGATCGACTGGTTCACCGACAAGTCCGGCTACGACAAGGACAACCTGGCGATCTCCCCGCTGAAGAACGCGCCCCTGCCCGATGTGCTGAAGCCGTACGAGGACGAGGGCGTGAAGTTCATCGAGGTCAGTGACGCCAAGGGCGCCCAGGTCAAGGAGATCGACGACCAGTCCGAGGTCGGCATCTACAAGCCCGACTACCGGCAGGACCTGGTCGACCTCGCCCGCGGCGCCCGCGGCGGCACCCTGGACTCCTTCCTCGCCGGCCTCGGCAGGAAGTGGACCGAGGCGCAGAAGACCGTGGGGTCCCGATGACGGACACCACCCCCAAGAACACCCCCCACACCGCCCACAGGAACACCACCCCAAAGACGGCCGTGGACAAGGCCACTTCGGCCCCGCCGCCCACCACCGGTCCCCTCCCGGCCCCCGCCCCGCGCCGAGCGCGTGTGTGGCGGGGCCTCACCCCCTGGCTCTTCCTGCTGGCCCCGCTCGCCCTCCTGATCACCTTCACCTACGCGCCGATCGTCAACATGTTCGCGTACAGCTTCACCGACTGGGACGGCGTGAGCCCCGAGCTCCACTACACCGGCGTGGGCAACTACACCGAACTCTTCACCCGCCCCGACCTCTTCGAGGTCTTCTGGGTGAGCGGCTACTACCTGGCCGCCTCCGTGGTCCAGATCGTCGCGGCCCTCTACTTCGCCACGATCCTGAGCTTCAACGTCCGTTTCCGGAACTTCTTCAAGGGCGTGCTCTTCTTCCCGTACCTGATCAACGGGGTGGCGATCGGTTTCGTCTTCCTCTACTTCTTCCAGGACGGCGGCACCCTCGACTCGGTCCTCGCCCTCTTCGGCCACCACACCGACCACGCCTGGCTGGGCACCCCGGTCTCCGCGAACATCTCCCTCGCCGGCGTCTCGGTCTGGCGTTACATGGGCCTGAACTTCGTCCTGTTCCTGGGCGCGATCCAGTCCATCCCGGGGGAGTTGTACGAGGCGGCCGAACTGGACGGAGCCAATCGCCGGCACCAGTTCCGCCACATCATCGCGCCGGGCATCAAGCCGGTCCTGACCCTCACCGTCATCCTGTCGATCTCCGGCTCGCTCTCGGCCTTCGACATCCCGTACATCATGACCGGCGGGGCGACCGGCACCGAGACCTTCGTGATCCAGACGGTGAAGCTGGCCTTCCAGTTCAACAAGACCGGACTGGCCTCTGCGGCGGCCGTGGTCCTGCTCCTGATCATTCTCCTGGTGACCTGGATCCAGCGACGCCTGGTCCCCGACGACAGGGTGGACCTCGTATGACCCGCCGAGCCGTGGCCCGCGCCCTGGTCCATCTCTCCCTGATCGCGGCGAGCGTGGTGGTCCTGCTGCCGCTCCTGGTCGTGTTCCTGACGTCTCTCAAGACGGAGAAGGAGACAACGAACGACACGGGAGCGCTCAGCCTCCCCGCCGACTTCCTCAACTTCCACAACTACGTCACGGCGTTCCAGGACGGCCGGATGCTCTCGGCCTTCGGCAACACGGCCTTCATCCTGGTCGTGTCCGTCGTCGGCACGGTCCTCATCGGCTCGATGACGGCGTACGCGATCGACCGCTTCACGTTCCGTTTCAAGAAACTGGTCGTGGCCCTGTTCCTGATCGCCGCCCTGGTCCCCGGCGTCACCACCCAGGTGGCGACCTTCCAGATCGTCACCAGCTTCGGCCTCTTCGACACCCGCTGGGCCCCGATCGCCCTCTACATGGGCACGGACATCGTCTCGATCTACATCTTCCTGCAGTTCGTCCGCTCGATCCCGATCAGCCTGGACGAATCGGCCCGCCTGGACGGCGCGAACGCCTTCACGATCTACCGAAAGATCATCTTCCCGCTGCTCAAGCCCGCCATCGCCACGGTGGTCATAGTGAAGGGGATAGCCGTCTACAACGACTTCTACATCCCCTTCCTCTACATGCCGAACCAGGATCTTGGCGTGATATCGACGTCCCTGTTCCGCTTCAAGGGCCCGTTCGGAGCCCACTGGGAAACGATCTCCGCGGGAGCGATCCTGGTGATCCTCCCGACCTTGATCGTCTTCCTGTGCCTGCAGCGTTACATCTACAACGGTTTCACCCGAGGTGCGACCAGATGAGACGCCTCGTTTCCCAGGACGGTCGGCGGCGGTCAGGCGGACAGGGCGGCCACCAACACCGGCGTGACCTGCTCCACCTGCCAGGGACGCGCACCGAATCCCGCGAGCGCGCTCCCCACGGTTTCCGCGTCCACCACCTGCGGCGGCTCCCAGCAGACCCGCCGCACCGTGTCCGGCGTGATCAGGTTCTCCTGAGGCATGTTGAGCCGCTCGGCCAGCGCCGACACGGCCGCCCGTGCCGCGGACAGCCGAGCCGCGGCGGCCGGGTCCTTGTCGGCCCAGGCCCGCGGCGGCGGAGGCCCGGTCACGGGCTGTCCCGGCGCCGGCAGCTGCTGCTCGGTCAGGGCCTTCGCCCGCTCGACCGCGGCCTGCCACTGCTCCAGCTGCCGCCGCCCCATCCGATGCCCGTAACCGTTCAGCGCCGCCAACGCCTGCGTGTTGGCCGGCAACGCGAGCGCCGCCTCCACGATGGCCGCGTCGCTCAGCACCTTCCCGGGCGACACATCCCGCCGCTGAGCGATACGGTCCCGGGTCTGCCACAGCTCACGTACCACGGCGAGCTGCCGGCGCCGCCGCACCTTGTGCATCCCGGACGTCCGCCGCCAGGGATCCTTGCGCGGCTCGGCCGGCGGCGCGGCGGCGATCGCCGCGAACTCCTGGTGCGCCCACTCCAGCTTCCCCTGCCGGTCCAGCTCCTTCTCCAGCGCGTCCCGCAGATCGACGAGCAGCTCGACGTCGAGCGCGGCGTACCGCAGCCACGGCTCGGGCAGCGGCCGGGTCGACCAGTCGACCGCGGAGTGCCCCTTCTCGAGGACGAAGCCCAGGACACCCTCGACCATCGCGCCGAGCCCCACCCGGGGGAACCCGGCGAGCCGGCCGGCGAGCTCGGTGTCGAAGAGCGACGTCGGCATCATGCCTATTTCGCGGAGACAGGGAAGATCCTGGGTGGCGGCGTGCAGCACCCACTCGACGCCCGAGAGCGCCGCACCGAGCCCGGACAGATCGGGGCAGGCCACGGGGTCGATCAGCGCGGTCCCCGCGCCCTCGCGGCGCAGCTGCACCAGATAGGCGCGCTGGCCGTAGCGGTAGCCGGACGCCCGCTCGGCGTCGACGGCGACGGGTCCGGAGCCCGCGGCGAACGCGGCGATCACCTCGGCCAACGCGTCCTCGTCGGCGATCACGGGCGGAATGCCCTCGCGCGGCTCCAGCAGAGGGATCGGCGCCTCGGCTGCAGAAGATCCGCCATCGTCCGGAGGAGCGCCTCCGGGGGTTCGCAGTGAAACGTCTGCTGCGGTGTCTTGGGCGTCGGTCACATGTCAAGGGTATCCGTGTATCGACGGCGCCTGCCGACGGAACGTTCCGTCGGCGGCAGCCGCCATGGCGCCCATCCCGGCGCCGATCACCGCAATCCGTCCCATGCCCGCGACCTTATCGACCGCCACTGACAGTCA
>NZ_JBEXCS010000088.1:0-42055 GCF_040605395.1 Streptomyces sp. NPDC005648
CCCTTCGGTCTTGCGTTTCCGACTCTATCAGATCCTTTCGGGCCTGATTCCCAGTCAGCGGGAGTTGCCTTCCCGGCCGTTGGGCCGTTCCGACGTCTCAAACCTTAGCGGATCCTCTCGGCGATTCCCAATCGGGCCGCCGAGCTCCAAATCGAATTGAATTCGGGCACGCCGAAATCGACCCGTTCGGGAGATCGTGCTGATGGTTTGGTTTGCCGCTCTCGCGGCGGGAGGTGCTACCGAAGAACCGTTACGGCCCCGTGGCAACCCGAAGAACTTTACGGATCCGACGGATCGGTGTCAAGCACCCCCTGTCAAGATCTTTTAGTCGAGGTCGCTGAGGCGTCCGCCGGCGTCCGGCTGGGCGTGCTCCACCCTGCGCAGTAGGCGGGTGAGGACATCGCCCAGGCCCGTGCGCTCCTGAGGTGACAGGTCCTGGAGCAGGTCCTCCTCGAAGACCGTCGCAAGCCTCATCGCCTCCAGCCACTTCTCGCGCCCCTCCGCCGTCAGCTCGACGATCACCCGGACGCGGTTCGTCTCGTCCCGTTCACGGGTCACCAGTCCCTCGGTGACCATGCGGTCGATCCGGTGGGTCATCGCGGCCGGCGTCAGGCCCAGCCGCTTGGCGAGGTCGCTCGGGCCCATGCGGTAGGGGGCACCGGAGAGGACGAGGGCCTTCAGCACCTCCCACTCGGCGTTGCTGATGCCGAGGGCGGCGGTCTGGCGGCCGTAGGCGACGTTCATACGGCGGTTCAGGCGGGACAGGGCCGAGACGATCTGCTCGACCTGGGGGTCGAGGTCCCGGAACTCGCGCTGATAGGCGGCGATCTGCTCTTCGAGTGTCGGTTCGCCGAGGGTGCCGGAGGTGTCGCCCATGTGCGGAGTATCTCATGGTGCTCGTTGGCGTTGAAGTTCTTCCAGGTGTACTGTTTAGCTTCAAACTTTAGCTTTGAAGTCTTCGGTTCTAAGTACTGAGGGAACCCAACGACTTCCACGACCTGATTGAGGTGAACGTGACCAGGGCGATGGGCGCAGCGATGCGCCGGATCCACGTGGGCAACGCACTCAGCGCGTTCGGGCTCGGCTTCACCGTCCCCTATCTGTACGTCTATGTGGCGCAGGTGCGGGGGCTGGGGGCAATGACGGCGGGGCTCGTCCTCGCCGTGTTCGCCGTGGCCGCGTTGATCGTGCTGCCGTTCGCCGGGCGGGCCATCGTCCGGCGCGGCCCGCTGCCGGTCCTGCTCGCCGCCCTGGTCACCGCCGCCCTCGGGGCGCTGAGTCTGGGTCTGGCGGCCAGTGGGACGACCGTGCTGCTCTCGGCCGCCGCGCTGGGCGCCGGTCAGGCCGTGATGCAGCCGGCGCTCGCGACGATGATCGTCGACTGCTCGACCGCCGACACGCGTTCGCGTGCGTTCGCCACGCAGTTCTTCCTGCAGAACCTGGGGCTGGGCGTCGGTGGGCTCATAGGCGGCCATCTCGTTGACTCTACGCGCGTCGACTCCTTCACTCTGCTGTTCGCCGTCGAGGCGGCGATGTTCCTGCTGCTGGCCGTGGTGATGGCGACCGTGCGGATGCCGCACTCCCCCCGGATGGAGGGCGCGCCCGCGCGGTCCGGCAAGGGCAGCTGGAAGCAGCTGCTGGGCAATCGGGCCATGGTGCGGTTGTCCGTGCTGGGGTTCGTGCTCTTCTTCGCCTGCTACGGGCAGTTCGAGTCCGGGCTGAGTGCCTACGGGGTGGAGGCCGCCGGGATCTCCACGTCCGCGTTGGGCAGCGCCCTGGCCGCCAACACGCTGATGATCGTCGTGGCGCAGTTCGCCGTGCTGAAGTTCGTCGAGCGGCGCAGGCGGTCCCGGGTGATCGCCGCGGTCGGGCTGATCTGGGCCGTCGCCTGGCTCACGGCCGGGTACGCCGGACTGGGGCACGGCAGTCAGGAGATGGCGACGGCCGCGTTCGTGTCGACGTACGCGCTGTTCGGGCTCGGTGAGGCGATGTTGTCGCCGACCGTCGCTCCGCTGGTGGCCGATCTGGCGCCGAGCGGGATGGCGGGGCAGTACAACTCGGCCTTCGCGCTGGTGAAGCAGCTCGCGCTGGCCGTGGGTCCCGCGGTGGGCGGGCCCATGGGGGCCTCGCTGCACGCGCCGTACGTGGTGACGTTCCTGCTGTTCTCGCTGGGGATCACCTACCTCGCGCTGCGGCTGGGGCGGCAGCTGACCGCCGTACAGGATCGGCCGTGGGTCGGGCGGAGTCGGGTGGTGGCCCGGGGTGGGGCCGCCGCGGAGACGGTGGTCTCGGAGGCCTGAGGCGGGGAGCCGGCTCCGGCTCGCGAAGGGCGGTCGTCACGTCGGTGACGGCCGCCCTTTTCGTATGTGCGCGGTCTCAACGGGTGGCTGTGGTGAGGGTGGCGGTGAAGGAGAAGGTCGCCGTGGCCCGGGCCGTCAGGAGGGCGGTCAGGGCCCCGCCGGCGGCGGTGAGGGCGTCCGGGCCGTCCTTGTCGAGGATCTGCTGGGCCCAGGGGAGGACCGAGAGGTGGCCGGGGGCGAAGTCGGCGAGTGGCGGGAGGGCGATGCCGAAGGTGAGCTCGCGGGCCTCGGCGTCGTGGAAGCCGGCGGTGCTCAGGGTTGTGGTGAGGTGCTCCGCCGTACAGGAGAAGGCGGCGGCGAAGGAGGCCGCCGGTTCGGGGCCGCCGTACTCCTCGATGACCTGGTGCTGGGCCGCGAAGTAGGGGCTGGTGAGGGCCGCGGGGGCCCAGGTGGTGGCGGCGAGGCGGCCGTGGGGGCGGGTGACCCGGGCCGCTTCCTTGAGGGCCGCCGTGAGGTCGGGGAAGAACTGGGCGCCCTGCTGGCAGACGACCGTGTCGAAGGAGGCGTCGGGGTAGGGGAGGTGGTCGGCCGGGGCCCGCGTGAATTCGATGTCGGGGTAGTGGCGGGGGTGGTGGGCCGTGGCGATCCCGAGCATCCCCTCGTTCACGTCGGCGCCGAAGACACGGCCCGTGGGGCCGGCCTGGGCGGCCGCGGCGCGGGCGGCGAAGCCGGTGCCGCAGGCGAGGTCGAGGACGGTGGCGCCCGGACAGATGTCCACGGCGTCCAGGAGCGCGGTGACGAAGGGCGCCATGATGGGCGCGACGTACTGCTCGTAGCGTTCGGGTGCGGTGCCTTTGAGCTGGAAGCCCGGTTCGTCTGCCATGGAGAGCTGATAGCACCCGGGGTCGGTCAGGGCGAGCCCTTCGGCAGGACGAATTCGCACCAGACCGCCTTCCCGCCGCCCGGTGTGCGGCGGGAACCCCAGTTGGAGGCGATGGTCGCGACGATCGCGATGCCCCGGCCGGACTCGTCGCCCGGCTCGGCGCGGCGGCGGCGCGGGAGGTGGTCGTCGCCGTCCGTCACCTCGATGATCAGCCGGCGGTCGGTGCGGCGCAGGCGCAGGCGCATGGGCGGGATGCCGTGCTGGAGGGAGTTTGCGACCAGCTCGCTCGCCGCGAGGACGCCCAGGTCGTGGAGGTCGGAGGGGAAGCGCCAGCTGGTGAGGACGCCGGACGCGAAGGCACGCGCGCGTGGGGCGGCCTCGATGCCGCCGAGGAGTTCCAGGGCGGCGTTGCGGAAGAGCTCGCTGTCGGGGCCGGTGCGGGACGGGTGCTGGAGGACCAGGACGGCCACGTCGTCGTCGTGGTCGGCCGTCAGGCCCGCCGAGCGGACCAGACGGTCGCAGACGACCTGGGGCGTGCCCGTGGCGCCGGAGAGGGCCGCCTCCAGGGCCGCGATGCCCTCGTCCAGGTCGGCGTCGCGGCGCTCGACCAGGCCGTCCGTGTAGAGGACGGCGGTGGAGCCGGGGCCGAGCGGAATCGAGCCCGAGGCGTGCATCCAGCCGCCGGTGCCCAGCGGCGGGCCGGTCGGCTCGTCGGCGCGCTGGACGGCGCCCGTCTCGTCGCGGACCAGGATCGGGAGGTGGCCGGCGGAGGCGTACACCAGCCGGCCCTCGTTCGGGTCGTGGATGGCGTACACACAGGTGGCGATCTGGTTGGCGTCGATCTCGGCGGCGAGGCCGTCGAGGAGCTGGAGGACCTCGTGCGGGGGCAGGTCGAGGCGGGCGTACGCGCGGACCGCGGTGCGGAGTTGGCCCATGACCGCCGCGGCCCTCACGCCCCGGCCCATGACGTCGCCGATGACGAGCGCGGTGCGGCCGCCACCGAGGGTGATGACGTCGTACCAGTCGCCGCCGACCGCGGTCTCGGTGCCGCCGGGCTGGTAGGTGGCGGCGATACGCAGATCGTCGGGCTCCTCCAGGACCTGTGGGAGGAGGGAGCGCTGGAGGGTCACGGCGGTCTCGCGCTGGCGGCGCTCGCTGGCGCGCAGGCGCTCGGCGGCCTCGGCGTGGTCGGTGACGTCGGTGGCGAAGACCAGCACGCCCGCGTGGTCGCCTTCCGTCACCGGGGTGCAGGTGAATGTGTAGGAGCGGCCGTCGGGGGCCTTGCGGGACTTGAGGGTGCGGGACTTTCCGCTGCGCAGGACCTGGTCGAGGAGCGGGAGCAGGCCCAGTTCGTCGAGCTCGGGCAGGGAGTCACGGGCGGGTTCGCCCAGGGGGCGGATGCCGAAGGCCGTCGTATAGGCGTCGTTGATGTAGGCGACGCGGTGGTCGGGGCCGTGCAGAAGGGCCACCAGGGCCGGGACCCGGTCCAGGACCTCGCGGACGGGGAGCTCGTCCACGGCGGGCGGGTGCGGTGGTTCGTCGGTGAGCTGTTCGGCGCGGGCCGCGGGGACCGAGCCGACGGGCTCGGGCGGCCGGTCGGGGGTGACCTGGTGGTCGGTCCGCGCTGCGGCGCGGCGCTGCGTTCCGGGGAGCCGGGCGCTCCAGCGCGTGAAGTTCACGAATCCTTGCCTCGTGTCGTCGTCTTCGGCGTCAGCGGCGTCAGCGGCGTTTCGGCCGCCTCGGGGCGGCGCCGGTCCCGGCCGGAGAGCTGGGGGGTGGTGCCCCCGGGATGCAGCACGGTGGGGAGAGCCTCTTGGAGTCGAGGGGCGGGCGGATGCTCGCCCTGGAGCGGGGATCAGTCTGGCAGTGTTGGCCTGCCGGGGCGACATCCGTCAGACGGCTGCCGGGTCGGTGGAGTTCCTGGGTCCGGTCAGGACGACCCCTTCGGGTCGTTCGCCGGGTCGGTAGGAGGCTTTCCACCGGCCGCGAGTTCGAACTCCGCACGGGGATGTTCGAGCGAGCCGAGCGAGACGATCTCCCGTTTGAAGAGGCCCGAGAGGGTCCATTCCGCCAGCACACGGGCCTTGCGGTTGAAGGTGGGGACCCTGCTGAGGTGGTAGACGCGGTGCATGAACCAGGCAGGGTAGCCCTTCAGCTTGCGCCCGTAGACGTGTGCCACGCCCTGGTGGAAGCCGAGGGAGGCGACCGAGCCGACGTACTTGTGGGCGTACGTCTGCAACGGCTCGCCGCGCAGCGCGTGCGCGATGTTGTCGCCGAGGACCCTGGCCTGGCGGACCGCGTGCTGGGCGTTGGGGGCGGTCTCCCTGCCGGGTTCGGGCGCGGTGACGTCGGGGACGGCCGCCGCGTCTCCGGCCGCCCACGCGTGCGTGACGCCCTCGATCGTCAACTCGGGGGTGCACCTCAGCCGGCCGCGCTCATTGAGCGGGAGGTCGGTGGCCGCGAGGAGGGGGTGGGGTTTGACGCCGGCCGTCCAGACGATGGTGCGGGTCGGGAAGCGGGCGCCGTCGCTCAGTACGGCGACGCGGTCGACGCAGGAGTCCAGGCGGGTGCCGAGGCGTACGTCGATGTTGCGGCGGCGCAGTTCGGTGACCGTGTAGCGGCCCATCTCCTCGCCGACCTCGGGCAGGACGCGGTCCGAGGCCTCGACGAGGATCCACTTCATGTCCTCGGCCTTGACGTTGTGGTAGTAGCGCGTGGTGTAGCGGGCCATGTCCTCCAGCTCGCCGAGCGCCTCCACGCCGGCGAATCCGCCGCCCACGAAGACGAAGGTCAGCGCCGCGTCGCGGATCGCGGGGTCACGGGTGGAGGAGGCGATGTCCATCTGCTCGATGACGTGGTTGCGCAGGCCGATGGCCTCCTCGACCGACTTGAACCCGATGGCGTGCTCGGCGAGGCCGGGGACGGGCAGGGTGCGGGAGATCGAACCGGGCGCGAGGACCAGTTCGTCGTACGACAGCTGTTCCGCGCCCGTGCCCTCCTCCTCGGTGGCCAGGGTGGTGAGGGTCGCGGTGCGTTTGGCGTGGTCGATCGAGCGGACCTCGCCGATGACGACATGGCAGCGGTCGAGCACACGGCGCAGCGGTACGACGACATGGCGCGGGGAGATCGCGCCGGCCGCGGCCTCCGGAAGGAACGGCTGATAGGTCATGTACGGGTCGGGAGTGACCACCGTGATCTCGACGCCGCCCTGCCCGAGTTCCTGTTTCAGCCTCCGTTGCAGGCGCAGGGCCGTGTACATCCCGACGTAGCCGCCACCGACAACGAGAATGCGCGCACGTTCCTTCACCATCCCATGACGCACCCATGACTTGAGTTTGTCCACAGCCCCGACAATTTGTGTGACCGCGAGCCGGGGATCTCCGGAGTTGGCCGGATTGTCGGAGTGTGCGGGAGGAGTGCAGGTCAGTGGGTGTGCGCCGGGGGAACTCGGGTGGCGCAATCGGGACGTAAACGACCCGTACTCCGATCGGGGGGCGCTCCGTGCGGAACCTGCCCCTTCTGAATTGACTCCCTCTCAACTATGTTCGTGTGTCGACGGGGTGTAGGGGGATGCGCTCTTCGGTCATCGAGTCCGCGACGGGCGGGCTGGTCGACCGGGCCGTTCCTCACGCTCCGGCTTCCAATGGCGGGGAGAGTCTCCGGGGGGAGACGTCATTACCGGGGGAACGCTTATGCATGTTCAGGACTCTCATTGGTCGTCCGCGTCTGCGCTGACAGCGGGCGGCATGGTGAGCGCGGCGGCGGGCAACGGACGCGGGGACGCCTCGCGTACGACGCCGCTGCGCGTGGACGCACAGCGCAATCTGGAGCACGTGCTGCGTGCGGCGCGCGAGGTCTTCGGCGAGCTGGGGTACGGCGCGCCGATGGAGGACGTGGCGCGGCGGGCGCGGGTGGGCGTGGGGACCGTGTACCGGCGGTTCCCGAGCAAGGACGTCCTGGTGCGGCGGATAGCCGAGGAGGAGACCTCGCGGCTGACCGAGCAGGCCCGGGCGGCGCTCGGGCAGGAGGACGAGCCGTGGTCGGCGCTGTCGCGCTTCCTGCGGACGTCGGTGGCGTCGGGGGCGGGCCGGTTGCTGCCGCCGCAGGTGCTGCGGGTCGGCGTCGCCGACGAGCGGGACGGCGGTTCCGTCTTCGACGAGGCCCGGGTGCCCCAGCAGCGTACGCAGCCGGGCTCGGGTGAGCTGCGGCTGGTCTCCGAGGCGCATACCGGGGTTTCCGCGGACGACGACGCCGGGGCCTCCACGCTGCTCGACGTCGTGGGACAGCTGGTGGAACGGGCTCGGGCCGCGGGCGCGCTGCGGGCCGATGTGTCGGTGTCGGATGTGCTGCTGGTGATCGCGACCGCCGCGCCTTCGCTGCCGGACGCGGCTCAGCAGGCCGCCGCGTCGGCTCGGCTGCTGGACATCCTGCTGGAGGGGCTTCGGTCCCGCCCCGCGTGAGGGACTCCGGCCGTCGGCCGACGGCCGCGGTCATCTTCGCGTGGGACACGGATGACTCGAAAAGGTGACCCTGGGGTGTGGGCTCTGCGCGGCCCACGCCCCCTGCTTGTCGTGGAATTCGCTCCGACAAAGCAGGGCATCACGGTCAACTAATGCATAGTGCGCGTCAATTGAGGCTTCCCCGAATGGGTGACGGCTAGTACTGCGCCGCGAGAAAACCCCACGGACGAGTGGAACGGGTGTTCTCGGGGGGTCCTGAACAAAAGCCAATATGGCACTCTGACCCGGTGTTCGGGACCGGTAGGGCAGGCGGCGGGGGCTTTCCGCGATGAGCGATGACGGGCGGGACGGGGACGGGTCACCGGGGGACGGGTCACCGAGGGACGGCGACCCGGAGGGCGGCGGTACCCCGCAGGTGCCGATCCAGGGGGGACGCGCCTCCATTCCGGCCCAGGGCGGGGAGCCCGTCGAGGGCAGTGTGCCGGCGCAGCGCGACCGGCGTGAGGACAGTGGCGTTCTGCCGCCGCCGCGGGAGCTGCCGCCCGCCGACGCCGAACTGATCGAGCGGATGCGCTCGGGCGACGACACGGCCTACGAGGAGCTGTACCGGCGCCATGCCCACGCCGTGCGCCGGTACGCCCGCACCTGCTGCCGTGACGCCCACACCGCGGACGACCTCACCGCCGAGGTCTTCGCCCGGATGCTGCAGGCGGTGCGTGGCGGGCACGGGCCCGAGCACGCCGTACGCGCCTATCTGCTCACCTCCGTGCGGCGGGTGGCCGCCGGGTGGACGAAGTCGGCCAGGCGGGAGCACCTGGTCGACGACTTCGCGTTGTTCGCCGCGCAGGCGGCTCGGTCGTCGGACGTGCCGGACGACACCGCCGCCCTGGGCTCGTTCGGGGCGGGCCTGGATCTGGGCGCCGATGTACGCGCGATGCACGAGGCCGAGCAGTCCATGGCGATGCGGGCCTTCCGGTCGCTGCCCGAGCGCTGGCAGGCCGTGCTGTGGCACACCGAGGTCGAGGACGAGTCGCCCAGCGAGGTCGCCACGCTCTTCGGGCTGGACGCCAACGGCACCCGCGTGCTCGCCAGCCGGGCCCGCGAAGGCCTCAAGCAGGCCTATCTGCAGGCCCACGTCAGCGCCACCCTGGTGGCCGACGAGGAGTGCGCACGCTACGCCGACCGGCTCGGCGCCTACGCCCGCGGCGGGCTGCGCACACGGGCCGAGCGGGGGCTGCGCAAGCATCTGGAGGAGTGCGCCAAGTGCCGGCTGGCCGCGGGCCAGATCAAGGAAGTCGCCAGCGGGATCCCGGGCGTGGTGCCGGTCGCGGTCATCGGTTGGTTCGGTGCCGCCGGGTACGCCAAGGCGATCGGGCTCATCGCCGGTGGGGCCGGCGCCGGTGCGGCGGGGGCTGCGGGCGCCGCCGCGGCGGCCGGCGGCTCTTCGGGATCCGCCGGCGCCGGTGGCGCGGCGGCCTCCGAGGGGCTGGGCGCGCCGGTGAAGATCGGTATCGCCGCGGGTGTCGTCGCCGCGGCGGGCGTGGCGGTGGCCCTGGCGCTGACCGGGAACCACCCGCCGCCCAAGAAGCCGGACGCCAAGCCGCCCCTCTCCTCGCCGGTCGTACGCCCTGAATCGCCGACGCCCACGCCCTCGAAGAATCCGCCCGAGGCGCCCGCGCCGGCGATCGTGCCGGCGGACGCCCCGAAGCCGACACCGAAGCCCGCACCGCGGCCGACGCCCACCCCGGCGCCGAAGCCGAGACCCACACCCACGCCCACACCTGCACCGGTCCCGAAGCCGACGCCCACTCCCCCGCCCACCCCGGCCCCGACTCCCCCGCCCGCCCCCGCCGTCTACCAGTGGAGCGAGCTCGCCTACGACGTCAGCGGCGACGGCACCCGGCCCGAGATGCGGATCCGCGAGAGCAGCTGGGTGTGGCAGCGGTACGGACTCTCCGTCGGCGGCAAGCGGTACACCCACGGCGTGAGCGTGCACGGCAGCTCCTCCGTCACCATCGACCTCAACCGCGCCTGCACCGCCTATGACGCCAGGGTCGGCATCGACGACATGACGCTGGGGCTCGGCAAGGTCTACTTCTCCGTCTACGCCGACGGCGTCCGGCTGTGGAAGTCCGGTCCGGTCGAGGGCGGCGACCCGGCGGTCCCGGTCCATGTGAACCTCGCCGGACACCGGACCGTACGGCTGGTCGTCGAGCCGGACAGCGGCTTCGACTCACTGACGCTCGCCGACTGGGCCGAGTCGCGGTTCACCTGCTCGTAGGGCGGTCGCACGCGGGCGTGGTGCCGGTGGACGTGGGGTGGGCGCTCAGGGCCTCGTCCAGGTCGCGCAGAAGGGCTGCCGTGGAGAGGGCGGTGAGGGCGGTGAGGGCGGTGCCCCTGGCGTACTCCGGGTCCCAGCGGTCGCCCAGGGCGGTGCGGGCGGTCGCCTCGGCGCGCTCGGCCCCGGCGCCCTCCGGCCTCATGCGCGGATGGTCACCGCGGCGGTGGTCCGCCACCGCGAGCAGCCGGGCCACGCGCGCGTGGTCGCCGAGGTCGGACAGCAGGACCGCCGTGGCGTCCACCAGCGTCGCCACGATCACGTCGGCGACGCGCTGCTCCAAGGCCGCCCGGACCGCGTCGACCAGCCTCGGCAGACCGTGCCGAGGACCCGACTCGGCGACCGTCACCATCGCCTCGGTCGCGCTGAGCATCACCATGAACTGCGGCGGCGGTGTGCCGCGCCCGGTCTCCGCGCGGGCCGCCTCGCACAGCTCGCGGGCGTGGGCGCTGTCCTTGTCGTCCACGGCGATCTGGGCGCGCATGAGCAGGACGAACGCCTTGGAGTCCGCCACGGCGTAACGGTCCGCCGCGGCCGACGCCTCGTCCAGGGCGGCCACCGCGGCCCCGCGGTCACCCGAGCGGTAGGCGAGTTCCGCGAGCCGGGCCATCAGGAACGGGGTCTCCGCGTACGCCCCCACCTCGTAGGCCAGCCGCAGCGCCTCCTCGTACTCACGCCCGGCCTCCTCGTGCCGGCCGCGCATCATGGCCGCCTCGCCGGCCGCGCTGCACACCTGGGCCCGCATCCAGCGGTCACCCACGCGCCGGCTGAGCATCCGGAGCTCGGCGAGGTCCTCGTCGACGCCCGTCATACCGCCGGGCGAGTCGACGACCATGTGCGTACGGAACATCAGGGCCACGCCGATCGCCCAGTCGTCGCCGTGGGCCCGGCAGTGGGCGACCGCGACGTCCATGACCGCTCGGACGTCCGCCGGGCCGCTCAGGACGGAGGCGGCGAACGGCCACACGATGCCGGGGAAGCGGGCGGACTCCGGACCGCCCCGCTCGTAGAACTCCCGCACCCTGACGACGTACGCCCGCAGCCGCTCGTCGAGCACGCCGTCCATGGGCTCGACGTCGGACCTGAGGAAGAGCTCCAGCATCCGGAGGTTCATCCGGTGCGTGTGGAGGGGGTGGCCCACCTCGGCGTCCGGGGCGGCGAGGTAGGCGTCGACCGGGTCGGTGGGGTCGGGGGCGGCGGGGAGGGAGAGCGGAGCAGGGGGTTCGGGCGCGGCGGGGCCGTCGGAATGCCCGGGCGCGGGGGTGTCCGTCCGGTCCAGGAGGGTGCCCAGGCGCAGGATCCGGTGGGTCCAGCTGACGCCCTCCCGGCGGTAGTTGCGCAGCCACCACAACCAGCCCATGGACAGGGCCACCGTGGCGGCCTCCTCCTCGGCGCCGGAGACGAGGGCCCGGTTGAGGGCCGCGCGGATGTTGTCCAGCTCGGTCTCCAGCCGGGTGATCCAGGGGAGTTGGCCGGCCGAGCGCAGACGGGGTTCGGCCTCCGTCACCAGCGCGCGCACCCACGCGCGGTGCCGGCGCTCGGCCTCGGCGCGCCGCTCGGGGGCCTCGGCGGCGCGCTCGACGGCGTACTCGTGGATGGTCTCCAGCATGCGGTAGCGCATGGTGCCGGGGCCGCCCTCCAGCATGCGGTAGCGCATGGTGCCGGGGCCGCCCTCGTCGTACGGGGACTCGTACGGAGCGGCCACCAGGAGGGACTTGTCCACGAGCGCCCCGATCAGGTCGGCCGCGGGGCCGGTGCACACGGCCTCCGCGGCGGCGAGGTCCCAGCCGCCGGCGAAGACCGAGACCTCGCGCAGGACCGTGCGCTCCCGCTCGTCGAGCAGGTCCCAGGACCAGTCGACCACCGCGCGCAGGGTCTGCTGGCGGGGCAGGACGGTACGGCTTCCGGAGGTCAGGAGGCGGAAGCGGTCGTCCAGGCGGTCGGCGATCTGGCGGGGGGTGAGCAGCCGCAGCCGGGCCGCGGCGAGCTCGATGGCGAGCGGCAGGCCGTCCAGGCGGCGGCAGATCTCCTCGACCGCGGCCCGGTCGCGCAGGACGGTGTCCGCGTCGGGGCGGACGGCGCGGGCGCGCTCCTCGAAGAGGCGTTGGGCCTGGTCGGGGACGAGGGGTTCGACCGGGCGCACGGACTCGCCGGGGACGCTCAGGGGTTCACGGCTGGTGGCGAGGACGGTGAGGCCGGGGCAGTGGGTGAGGAGTGTCTCGGCGAGGGCCGCCGCCGCTTCGATGACATGTTCGCAGTTGTCAAGGATCAGGAGTGGGCTGCGCGGGGCGCAGTACTCGATGAGCAGGGCGACGGGGTCGTCCTGCGGGGCCGTCAGTTCGGTGGTCATCAGCACGGTCTCGCGCAGACCGAGCGCGCTGACCACCGCGCCCGGCACCGCCTCCGGCCGGTCGAGCGGCGCCAGCTCGACCAGCCACGCCTGGGGCAGCCCGGCGGCGGCCTCCTCGGCGAGACGGGTCTTTCCCGAGCCGCCCGGTCCGGTGAGGGTGACCAGGCGGGCCCTGTGCAATTCGGAACGGATGGCATCGAGTTCTGGTTCCCGGCCCACGAAAGAGGTGAGGCGGGGACGGAGGTTGCCGGTGCGGGACGGTGGCGGGGTGGGCTGCGGCTGCTGAGGTCGCGGCCGAGGCTGCGGCTGCGGCTGCTGTGACTCGTTCAGGAGTTCGGTGTGCAGGGCTCGGAGCCGGGGGCCGGGGTCGGTGCCGAGGGCGTCGGCCAGGGAGCGGCGGGTGGACTCGTAGGCGGCCAGGGCGTCGGCGGTGCGGCCGGTGTCCCGCAGGGCGCGGATGAGGAGGGCGTGGAGCGGTTCGTCGTACGGGTGCGCCGCGGTCAGTTCCCTCAGCCTCGGTACGGCGATGCCGGCGCGGCCCAGGCGGAGGTCCGCGTCGAGACGGGCGCGGGTCGCCTCCAGATGGAGGGCGTTCGGGCGGCTCGCCGCGGCGGTGCGGTCGGGGAGGTCGGCCAGGGCGGGACCGCGCCACAGGGTCAGGGCCTCGTCCAGGACGCGGGCGGCGTGCGAGGCGTCCCCGTGGGACAGGGCCGCGGTGCCCTGCCTTACCAGGCGTTCGAAGACGTACAGGTCGACGTCGTCCTCGGTGGCCTCCAGTCGGTAGCCGCCGGGGACGGAGGAGACGGCGTCCTTGCCGAGGGCGCGGCGCAGGCGGCCGATCAGGGCCTGAAGGGCGGCGGGTGCGTCCTGTGGAGGCGCGTCCGACCACACCTCGTCGACCAGCGTGTCGACGGACACGACCCGGCCCGGGCGCAACGCGAGCACCGCGAGCAGCGTCCGAAGACGGCCGCCGGGGACGGCTGTGCCGACACCGCCGTCGCCCACCACCTCGGTGACACCCAGAATTCTGTACCGCACCGGCTCATTGTCGCCGGGGGCCCCAGGCCGGGCACCGCGTTTCGAGGGGCGGGGCGTGGCTCCGCCCTGGGGGCGTTGTGCTGCCTGTCACCTGTTGGACCTGTACCGCGACTCTGTGTGAACAGCTAATGTCCGTATACGGCCGAGGCCCGTACCCGGGCCTATGCTGCGCAGGACTGGGTCCCCACCGGGGCTCTGCATGATTTCGGGGGACGCGTTGACCGGAGCGGCGCCGCAGGCGGTGCACTTCAAAATTCTCGGCGCGCTGGAGATCTGGGCGGGACGGGAGCGGTTGCGGCTCGGGGGGCCGATTCAGGAGCGGGTGCTGGTCACGCTGCTGCTGGAGCCCGGACGTGTCGTGCCGGTTACGCGGCTCGTCGAGGCCGCGTGGGACGAGGAGCCGCCCGCGACGGCCGTCCACCAGATCCGTAAGGCGGTAGCCGATCTGCGGCGCCGGATACCCGGTGGGGCCGGGCTGCTGGTCACGGACGGGCCCGGGTACCGGGCCGTCGTGGACGAGGAGCGGCTGGATCTGAGCCGGTTCGCCCGGCTCTGCGGCGAGACCCGGGAGCTGGTCGCCGGCGGAGAGCCGGAGCGAGCCGCTGAATCGTTGCGGCAGGCACTCGGACTGTGGCGCGGACCGGTGCTGGCCGGCTCGGGCGGGGTCACCCTCGCCGCCGCCGCCACCGCCCTCGACGAGCGCCGGCTGGCCGCCGCCGAGCAGCTCTTCCAGCTCCGCCTCGATCAGGGCGAGGCATCCGAACTCGTTTTCGAGCTACGCGAGTTGATCGCCGAGAACCCGCTGCGGGAGACCCTGCGCGGCCAGCTGATGCTCGCCCTGTACCGCTCGGGCCGTGCCGCCGAGGCCCTGGAGGAGTTCGGCCGGGTACGCGACCTGCTGGTCACGGAGCTCGGCATCGACCCGGGCCCGCGCCTGACGAAGATGTACGAGGCGATCCTGCACGACAGCGACGAGCTGGCCGGACCCGAGCCGCAGCCCCCCGTCGCCGTCTCCGCCCCGGCCCCCCGGGTTCCCGCACCGCCCTCGCTCTCCACCCTCCCTTACGACCTGGCCGACTTCACCGGGCGCGAGGAGGAACTGCGCACCCTGCTGAGGCATGCCGCCGAACCCTGCGAGGGGACACGGATCGTGGCCGTGGACGGCATGGGCGGCAGCGGCAAGACCTCCCTCGCGGTGCGGGCCGCCCACCAGCTCGCCGAGCAGTACCCGGACGGGCGGCTCTGCTTCGACCTGCGCGGCTACTCCCCCGGCGAGGAACCCCTGCAGCCCACCGCCGTGCTCGGCGCCCTGCTGCGGACGCTCGGCGTTCCCGACCAGCGCGTCCCGGACGACGAGAGTGGCCGTACGGCCCTGTGGCGGGCCACACTGGCGGGCCGGCGGGTGCTGCTCCTGCTGGACAACGCCTGTGACTCCGCGCAGGTGAGGCCGTTGCTGCCGGCCTCACCCGGCTGCCTGGTGCTGGTCACCAGCCGCGCCCGGCTGATGGATCTGGACGGCGCCGAGTGGATCTCGCTGGACGTGATGCCGCCGACCGACAGCGCCACGCTCCTCGCGGAGACCCTCGGCGAGCAGCGCACTGCCGCCGAGCCCGCCGCCGTCGCCGAACTGGCCGAGCTGTGCGGGCATCTGCCACTGGCCCTGCGCATCGCCAGCGCGCGGCTGCGCAACCGCTCCCGCTGGACCGTGCAGTACCTGGTCGACCGGCTGCGCGACGAGACCCGGCGCCTGGGCGAGCTGAGCTCGGGCGAGCGCAGTGTCGCGGCGACGATCCAGCTGTCGTACCAGGCGATGGAGGAGGAACACCGGCGGGCCTTCCGGCTGCTCGGGCTGCATCCGGGCACGGAGGTCGACGTGCACTCCGGCGCGGCGCTGCTCGGCACGGACCGGCGGGAGGCCGAGGACATCCTGGAGCGGCTGCTCGACGTCCATCTGGTGCAGCAGCACACGCTCGGCCAGTACGCGCTGCACGACCTGGTGCGCAGCTTCGCGCAGAGCCTGTGCACCCAGGCCGCGCGGGCGGCGGACGACGCGGCGGTGGAGCGGGTGCTCGACTACTACGTGGCCGCCTCCGAGCGGGCCTGCACGGTGCTGTTCCCCCGCCGGGCCCGGCACACCGTGCCGGCGCCCGTCGGGGAGGCGGAGCTGCCGCCGCTGGACTGCGTCGAGCAGGCGCGCGGCTGGTTCGACCAGGAGCACGCGGCGCTGCTGTCCGCCGTGACCGTGGCGCACGAGCAGGGTCTGGACCTGCAGACCGGGCAGCTCGCCCGCAACGCGATGTTCTATCTGAACCTGCGCGGCTCGTTCGACGAGTACGAGCACATCGCGGTGCTCGCGGTGGCCTCAGCGCGCCGCCTCGGCGACCCGTCGGCGCTGCGCACCGGCCTGTCCAACCTGACCTCCGCGCACTGGAAGCTCGGCAAGTTCCGGCACGGTCTGAAGTCCGCCGAGGAGGCACTGGAGATCGCGTGCTCCGCCGGCGACACCCATGGGCAGGCCGTCAGCCTCGACCAGCTGGGACTGCTGCACAGCTGCCTCGGGGACCTCACCGAGGGCCGGGAGAACCTGGTCCGCAGCATCGAGCTGCACGAGAACGCGATGCGCAAGGAGATGGCGCTGTGCAATCTGAGCACTGTCTGCGCATGGCTCGGGCGCTACGAGGAGGCGGCGGCCGCGGCCGAGCAGGCCGTCGAGCTGCGCCGTAGCGAGGGCGAGCCGGTCAGTGGCATTCCGGCGCTGAACGACCTGGCGATCGCCCTGCTCGGCCTCGGCGAGCCCGGGCGGGCGAAGGACTGCCTCGGTCAGGCGATGTCCGTGGGCGACGAGTCGTCGGTCCCGGAGGATCTCGCGCTCACCCTCGCGCTCGCCGCCGACGCCGAGCAGCGGCTGGGCCGGCAGCGGTCGGCGTCGGCGTACGCGGAGCGGGCCCTGGACCTGGTGCGGGAGCGCGGTACGGCGCTCAGGTGCTGCGACGTGGAGAACATCGTCGGCCGGATGCACCGGCAGCGCGGCGCCCACGCGCAGGCCCTGGAGCTGCACCGCAGCGCCGCGGACCGGGCCGGCGCGATCGAGTACCGGGTGGAGCTGGCCCGCGCCCACGACGGGATGGCGCAGGCCGCGGCCGCGCTCGGCGACGGAGCGTCCGCGCGCCGCCACCGGGCACGCGCGGACGAACTGTTCACGTCGATGGAGATGCCCGTAGGGGCCCGCTGAGGCGACTCGCCCTCAGCCGGTCGTCGTGTCCGGGCCGCCGTTGTTCAGGGGTGCGGCGGAGCGCACCACGTCGGGACCGCCGTTGTTGGCCTGGGCCGTGGTGGCCGCCGCGCCCCCGAGCAGCAGCACCGTCGCGATGATCCCTATGAGTCTGAGCGTCTTCCTGCGCATTGCTGTTCCCCCCTGTGGTGGTAACGCTGTCGTTCGACATCCCTGATGGTGCCGCCGCGCGTTCCCGAACCGTTCCCTAGTGGATACCGGTCGGCGAGGGCGCGGAACAACCGTGTTTCGGAGCCGCTGCAGGAGGGTTCGGCGGCCACCACGCGGGGGCCCTCGGGGGTGAGGACCAGCTGGGTGTACGCCGGCCCGAAGCGGTAGTCGGCCAGGTCGAGCAACGCCCGTGCCGAGGAACGGAGTTCGGCCCGCAGCCGGTCGTCCGGCGCCGGACACGCGCGGCGCGAGGTGATCGCGAGGACATGGTGCGCGCCGTCGACCGTGAGGGTGTGCACACCGAAGGCGGGACCCGGAAGGTACTCCTCCAGCAGATAGGGCCCGGGCGTGGCGTCCGCCTTCCGGCGGGCCGTCCAGGCCGCCAGGTCGGCGGGGCAGGCGATCCGCGCGACCTGGTGCCGACCCGCCGCGTCGGTGTGCTTGACCACCGCGGGAACACCCAGCGCCCGGGCGTACAGCGAGACCTCGGACAGCGAGCGGGCCTCCCGGGCGCGGACCACCGCACGGCCGTTCTCGTTGAGCAGCCGGCGCATCGCGGTGCGGTCGCTGATCCGGCGGACCGACTGCGCGCTGGTCATCGACAGGCCCGCCGCGTCGGCCGCGGCGAGGGCGGCCGCCCTGCTGCACCGGCCGCCCAGGTGCAGCGCCCGGTCGATGCCGTGCCGGCGGGCGGTGCTGCCCAGCAGGGCGGCGAGGGCGGCGGGGTCACCGGTGTCGGCCGGGAGCAGCGCCTGCGCGAGGCGGGCGGTCTCGGCGCGGCAGTGCGCTCCGCACAGCGCCGGGTCCTGGACCGCCCAGACCCGGAAGCCGGCGGCCACGGCCCGGGCCACCGAGGTGTGACAGGGCTGGACCAGGAGCAGCCGCCGGTCGGCCGGGGGATTCACGCGTCGGCCGGTGCCGGGTGCAGTCCGACGAGTTCGTCGGCGAGGGTGCCGCCGCTGCCCCAGTGGTCGTGCGCGACGTCCCGGACGAGGACGGTCACGGCCTCCTTGGGACAGCCCGCGATGCGCGAGGTGGTCTCGGTCAGTTCGGCGACCAGCTCGGCGCGGGCCGTGCGGTCGTTGCCCTGCCACCAGTCGACGGTGATCACCGGCATGTCAGTTCTCCTTCTGTGCGAGGGGGTCGGGGGTTTCGGGGCTTCCAGGGGTTCCGGGGGTGTCCTGCCACAGGCTCAGATAGCGCTCCCCGGTGTCGGGGAGCACGGTGACGACGGTGCGGCCCGCGTACTCGGGCTTGGCGACCAGCAGCCGGCAGGCGTGCACGGCGGCGCCGGACGAGACCCCGACGAACACACCCTGGGTACGGGCGAGTTCGCGGGCGGTGTCCAGGGCGTCCTCGTCGGTGACGGTCACGACCTGGTCGATCAGGGAGAGGTCGGTGGTGGCGGCGACGAAACCGCCGTTGAGACCGGGGATGCGGTGCCGGCCCGCGGTGCCGCGCGAGAGCACCGGGGAGTTCTCCGGCTCCACGGCGACGATGTGCACCGAGGGGTTGCGCTCCTTCAGGTACTTGGCGATCCCGGTGAGCGTGCCGCCGGTGCCCACCCCGCACACGAGCACGTCGACCCGGCCCGCGGTGTCCGCCCAGATCTCGGGGCCGGTGGTCTCGTAGTGCGCGCGGACGTTGTCCTGGTTCTCGTGCTGGCAGGTGAACCAGGAGCCGGGGATGGCCGCGTGGATCTCCTCGGCGCGGGCGATCGCCCCCTGGTAGCCGGCGTCGCGCGGGGTGCGGACGACCTCGGCGCCGAGCGCCCGCAGCAGGGCGATCCGCTCGGCGGTCGCGCTGTCCGGCAGCACGATCACACACCGGTGGCCGCGGGCGGCGGCGAGGGCGGCCAGCGCGATCCCGGTGTTGCCGGAGGTCGCCTCGACGACGGTGCCGCCGGGGCGCAGCTCACCGCGTTCCTCGGCGGCCCGCAGCATGAACAGCGCGGCCCGGTCCTTGATGCTGGACAGCGGGTTCACCGACTCGAGCTTGGCCAGCAGCCGTACCCCTTCGGCCGCGTCGTCGTCGACGCGCAGCCGGACGAGCGGGGTGTTGCCGACGAGGTCGGCGACGGAGTCGGCGATGGGCTGGGGCACGGCGTGCTCCTTTCGGGAACGGGGTGGCTCGGGTGGGGCCGGACCGGGTCTCAGACGTCTTCGAGGGCGAGTTCGCCGAGGAACCAGGCCTCGACCTGCCGCAGCCGTTCCTCGACGGTGGCCCGGTCGGGGCCGGAGACCAGCACCGTGCACAGGAAGTCGGAGGAGGTACGGGCCGTGGTGAGGGTCTGTCCCGGCTTGACGAAGACCCGGAACCGCTCGATCCACGGAAGGTCGGGCGGTCCGTCCGGTACGGCGGTCACCCGGCCCGGGCGCTTCATCAGCACCAGCTGGCCGGTCATGGTGCGCGGCAGCGGCCGTACCCCGGAAGGCGGTTGATCGACGGAGACCGGGAGGCCGAGTTCGGCGCGCAGCCAGCTGCGAGTGGGGTCGGCGCCGAAGAGCAGGGTGACGATGTCACGGATCGCGGCACCGCCCGTGCGGCAGGCGATCTCGCACAGCACGAGTTCGTCGTCGGGGGTGTGGAAGACCTCCGCGTGGAAGGCGAAGTTCTCCGGTCCGGGCAGCGCGTCGAGCAACTGCTCGGTGAACTCCAGCAGCCGGTGGGCCAGCGGGTCGTCGGTGTCCAGGGTGAGGTCGACGCGGGGACCGGTGTCGGTGGCGTAGGTGGCGAGCGCGTACTGGTACTGCGAGGGCCAGGCGAAGGCGAGCCGTCCGCCGAGGACCAGACCGTCGATGTGGCACAGCGGTCCCGGCACGTACTCCTCGGCGATGAGGTTCGGCTGGTCGGGGCCGTAGAGGTCGAAGTGCTCGGCGAGATACGTGCCGAGTTCCGCGCGGTCGCGCAGGATGTGCAGTCCGACGGAGCCCGCGCTGTCCCGGGGCTTGAGGACGACGGGGAAGCCGTGCGCGTCGGCGAACGCGACGACGTCGGTGGCCGTCTCGATCTCCCGGTACGCGGCCACCCGCACCCCGGCCGCCGCGGCGAGGTCCTTCATCAGCGCCTTGTCCCGGAACGGCAGTACGGTCTCCCGGAGCTGGCCCGGCAGCCCGAGGATCTCCCGCAGTACGGCGGCCCGTTCGAGGTCGCGTTCGTGCGGGGCGACGACATGGGTGACACCGTGCTCTCGGGCGAGGTCCAGGGCGCGTTCCTCCAGGCGACCGCCGGTGTCGTAGCCGTCGACCGCCTCCGCGTGGGCGTATCCGGCGGTGGGGACCGTCTCCCCGACCCGGTCGAGGTTCTCCCGCGAGGCGAGCAGCAGGACCTCGCCGTCGTGGTCGGCGAACCATTCGTCGTACGGCACCGCGTGCGCCGATCCGACCTGGTGCAGGACGAGAACGCTCACTCAGACCACCTCCACGCTGTGCCGGTACGCCGGCTCGAGTGCCGCCTGCGCGCGGACCAGTTCCCGCGCCCGGTCCGTACCGCCCGCGCCGCGGACGGTGTCCACCCGCCAGGTGCCCTGTGCGTCGCGCACCGCCTCGACCTCCAGGGGATGGCCGGGGGTGGCGGGCAGGACGGCGAGTGCCGCGTCGGTGACGGGGTTGCCGGGACCGTGGTGGCGGGGGCCGGTGACCGCCGGTCCGACGGTGAGGCCGGCGGTGGCCGCGGTGTCGCCCTCGGCGATACCGCCGCGGGCGAACGCGCGCAGGGCGGCCTCGTCGGTGAGTTCGGCGAGGACGGGGCGCTCCGGCCCGCGCCTGCGCCGTACCACCAGCGGATATCCCCACAGATGGGCGGCCCGGTACAGATCGGGGATGGTGGCGGCCGGGGCACGGGGTACGACGGGCACCGAGGCGGCCCCGAGCAGCTGGGCGGCACGGATCGCGTCGACGCCGACCACCGCCTCGTCCCGCGTCTGCCCGGGCAGACCCAGGTGGTCGCGGAGCGAGCCGGCGCGGATCTGGTCGTCGGGGTGCAGGGCGACCACGGCGGTCAGCCGTCTGCGGGCGGAGACTTCCAGGACGGCCAGCTCGGCGGCGGCCGTGCCGAAGCTCCCGGTGCAGTGCACCTCGGCGGCCTCGAACCGCGCCTGCCGGTCGGTCACGACGACCAGTTCGGTACCGGCGTCCGCCAGCCACCGCCCGTACGGGAGCGGGCCGAGACAGGCCCGGTGCAGGACCACGAGCGTCATGACCGGCCCCCGCTTTCCGTCCGGTTGGTCGGGCCGGCCTTCGCCGCCCGCTCCCCGTCGGCCCGAGCCGCCGAGCCCGACTCGGGCCGGCCCTCGCCCCCCGCCTGAACCGGCCGTCCGGCGCCTGCCGGCTCCTCTCCACCGGCACGAGCGGTGGCCCCGGCCCTCGCGCCGTCGCCGGCACTGGCCTGTGTCCGCTCCTCCCCCTCCATCCGCACCGTCAGCCGGGTGGCCACCAGTTCCTCGCACAGGAGCACCGCCTTGTCCGTGTCCGGGGCCGTGACGGCGACCAGGCCCAGGCGGTCCCAGTTGTCGCGGGCGGCCCGCAGGACCGTGCCCTTGCGGGCGGCGATGTCGACGGCGAGGACGCCCGGGTGGGTACGCAGTTCGTCGGCGCCGATGACCTCGGCGACCGTGCCGGGACGGCCCAGCAGGCCGCGCACACAACCGGCCGCGCGGGCCTCGGGACGGTCGGGGAGCGCGTCGACCAGGCCGAAGGGCCAGGCGAGGGCGTACCGCACGAGGTCGATGCCGTACGCCGTCCGCACCAGGGTCTGGATGCGGCCGCCGCCGTTGCGGTTGTGGCCCTCGATGACGAGCGGGCCGCGCGGGGCGAGCCGCAGTTCGGTGTGGGCGGGGCCGTCGGTGAGGCCCACGGCGTCGAGGAACGCGGCGACCGCCGCCTCGACGCGGCGCTCGTCGGCCGCCTCCAGCCGGGCCGGCATCGCGTGGCCCAGTTCGGCGAAGTGGGTCTCGTCGACGAGCTTCTCGGTGATCGCGACGACGACGTGCCGGCCGGCGAAGCTGAAGGACTCGACGCTGAACTCGGGGCCGGGGATGTACTCCTCCATCAGATAGCCGCCCACCTGGTAGAGCGTGGTGCCCCGGTCGACGCCGCCGGTCCGCAGCGCCTCGATGTGCCGCCAGACCGGGTCGACGTCCCCGGGCCCGGTCACCTTGAAGATGCCGAACCCGGCGGTCAGGTCGACGGGCTTCACCACGAAGGGGTAACCGTGCTCCCGCCCGAACGAGGCGAGGCTCTCCCGGTCGGTCAGCGGCCCGGCCCCGATCGCGAACCGCGGTGCCACCTCCGCGAGATGGCGGCGCATCGCCAGCTTGTCGCGCAGCAGCCGGGCCGTCTCGTACCCGGTGCCGCCGAGCCCGAACAGGTCGTTGATCCGCCCGGCGATCTCCAGTCCGGGCTCGGTCAGGGAGAGCGCGGCGGCGAAGTTCCAGATCTGGTGGGCGGCCCTGGCGAGCGGCTCCACCACGGCCCAGTCGGTGAAGTCGGCGACGAGGGTCACGTCGGCGAGCCGCGCCTGCTCCGGGTCGAACTTGTCCTTGTGCTGGATCAGGATGACGTTGAGACCGAGGGACTTGGCGATCCGGAGCGGTTCGGTGAGATGGCCCAGGAGGAGCAGGGTGCGCTCGGGGACCATCGGGGCGGTGGTCCCCGGCCGGACCGCGTTCAGGAGCGCCGAGGCGTACGTCACCCGCAGGAGCGACTTGGCCGTGTCGGCCCGCTGCTCGGTCTCCCGTGCGTCGGCTCCCTCGACGACCACGAAACCGTGCCGGCTGCCGGAGTGGACCGTGACCGGGAGCTCGTCACCGGGGCCGTAGGGGAAGCGGAGGTCGTGGACGTACGGCGACCGCCTGATGGCGTCCTGGCCTTCGACGTGCTCGATCCTGCCCGGCTCCAGCTGGAAGAAGGAGATCGCGGCCGAGCGCTCGGCCCGAGCGACCTCGACCGGGCGGCCCGCGAGGGCCTCGAAGATCGCCGCCTCGATGTCGAAGCCGGTGGCGATGCGGATGAGGTGTGGAATGCGGTCGCCGCCGAGCCGGGCCTGCGACTCGACGACGCGCGGGCCGGCCGGGGTGAGGATGATCTCGGTGTGGGCGGGGCCGAAGCGGTGGCCGGCCGCGTCGAGGAGGGCCGTCACCAACTCGCCCATCGCGGCGGCGGTCCGGGCGGGCAGCGGGGCCGGGAAGAGCTGGCCGGTCTCGACGAAGAGGTCTCCGTCGGTGACCTGCTTGGCGGTGATGCCGACGACCTGGTGGACGCCGTCCGCGCTGAGCGTCTCGACGCTGAACTCGGGGCCTTCGAGGAACTCCTCGACGACGACCGGGCCCTCGTAGCCGAAGGCCTCCACCTCCCGCCGCCACAGCAGCAGTTCGTCGGCCGAGCGGACCAGGCGCACCCCCGCGCTGCCCTGGAGCCGGGTCGGCTTGACGATCGCCGGATAGCCGAAGTCGCCCATCAGGAGGCCGACCTGGGCCGGGGCGTCGGCCACCGCGCTGCGGACCGGCGACAGGCCGTGTGCGGCGAGCAGCGCCCGCATCGCCGCCTTGTCGTTGAGCAGGCGTACCGCCTCGGGCGGGTTGAGGGCGAGTCCGAGCGCGTCGGCCTCCAGGGCCGTCGGCAGCATCGTGGACTCCTTGCCCAGATGCAGCACATGGGCCACGTCATGGGCGAGGGCGGTCTCGCGGACCACGGTGCGCAGGGCCGTCTCGTCGCCGAAGTCGGTGTACAGCAACTCGCGGGAGTGGCGGGCGACTTCGCGCAGGTAGTCCGCCGACTGGAGGGTGCGGTCCCAGATGGAGACGACCTCGAAACCCGCCGCCACGGCCTTCTCCACCAGCTGGTGGTACGGCTGGACCATGAGGATCCGGTTGTTCTCGGTCACTGCAGGTCCCTTTCAGGAAGTGGTGGTGGCGGGGGCCAGGGGGGCGGTCTCGGCCGCGCGGGCGTCCTGGGCGCGGAAGAGCGACTGGTACAGGGCCATCGCGGCGGCGCCGAAGACGGCGTAGACCAGGGCCATGCCCCAGCTCGGCACGAGCGCGCTGAGGGTCACGCACAGCGAGCCGACGAGCAGGCCGAGGCGGACCTGGAGGCCGTAGGCGGCCATGTACTTGGTGCGGGAGGCGTCCGGCACGGAGTTGGCGAGGAGGGTCTGCTTCACGGGGGCGTTCATCAGCTCGCCCGCGGTGACGACGAAGGTCGCCACGATCAGCGTCCAGGCGTCGCCGCTGACGGCCCACACCATGTAGCCGGCCGTGAAGACGACGATCCCGGACATCAGGCGCCGGCGTTCGCCGACCTTGCCGAGCAGCCGGTTGACCCACAGGGCGCAGCACACGACGAGCAGGGTGTTGACGGCCCGCATGATGCCGAGCATGTTGACGCCGGTCACGCGCACATGCCACGAGCCGAGGTCGATCAGGTCCTGCGGGGTGAAGTGGTTGCCGAGCCGCACCGCGATCGAGGACGAGATCTGCACCTCGATGGAGCGGATCAGCAGGGCGGCGACGATGAGGCGCAGGAAGACACGGTCGCGGACGACCGAGACATAGCCGGAGAGGGCGGACCTCACCCCGCGCGGGTTCTCCACGCCGTCCTCGGGGGCGGTCTCCTTGATGCCGAGGAAGGTCGTGGTGAAGATCGCGGCGAGGAACACGGCCGCCGCGGCGAGGAGCTGGAAGAAGTAGCCGTTGTAGAAGAACCCGCCGACCAGCGAGCCCAGCATGAACGCCATGTTCGTGGACCAGTAGTTGATGGTGTAGACGGCGGTGCGGGTCTCGGGGGTGGTGACGTCGACCAGCATCGCGTCGTTGGCGGGCAGCGCGGTCCCGGCCGAGCAGGCGGCGAGCAGATAGAGGCCGTAGAGGACGATCCCGTTGCCGCCGCCGGCGGGCGAGGCGACGAAGGCGAGGCCCGCGTAGGCGAGACAGGCGCCGAGTTCGCCGCCGAGCAGGATCGGGCGGCGGCCGTAGGTGTCGGAGAGGTGGCCGCCGACGAGGTTGCAGGTGATGGCCGCGAGGGCCACGACCAGCGTCATGAGACCGGCGGTCGCGGCGCCGTAGAGCTTCGCGAAGTGGATCACCATCAGCGGGACGAGCATGATGTCGAAGAACCGCTGGACGAAGGCGACGCCGATGCGCAGCCGCAGGTTGGGGTGGAGGTCCTTGAACTTCACCGGCCGGCCTCCGTGGCCTCGGCGTTCTCGGTGTCCTCGGGCCACCAGCTGAGGTAGCGCTCGCCGGTGTCGGGGAAGACGGTCACGACGGTGGCGTCCCTGAGGCCGGGGCGGCGCACCAGTTCGGTGGAGCCGTGGGCCGCGGCGCCGGAGGAGATGCCGACGAGCAGACCGGTGCGGGCGGCGATCGAGCGGGTGGCGGCGGCCGCGTCCTCGTCGGACACGGCGATCACCTCGTCGATGAGGTCGACGTCGGTGACGGGGCTGATGAAGCCGCCGTTGAGGCCGGGGATGCGGTGCGGGCCCGGTGCGCCGCCGGACAGCAGGGCGGAACCGGTCGGCTCGACGGCGACGACCCTCAGCTCGGGATTGCGCTCGCGCAGATAGCGGGCGGTGCCGGTGAGGGTGCCTCCGGTGCCGACCGCGCAGACCAGGTGGGTGACCTGGCCGCCGGTGGCCTCCCAGATCTCCGGGCCGGTGGTCGTGTAGTGGGCGCGGACGTTGTCGGGGTTGGTGTGCTGGCTCGCGTACCAGGAGCGGGGCAGATCGGCGTGCAGCTTCTCGGCCCGCTCGACACAGCCCGCGAAGCCGAGGGTGTGGTCGGTGAACTCGACCTCGGCGCCCAGCATGCGCAGGGTCAGGACGCGCTCCCGGGTGGCGTTGTCGGGCAGCACGATCAGACAGCGGTAACCGCGGGCGACGGCCAGGGCGGCGAGCGCGATACCGGTGTTCCCGGACGTCGACTCGACCACGGTGTGGCCGGGCAGCAGCTCACCGCGCTCCTCGGCGGCCGTCAGCATGAACAGGGCGGCCCGGTCCTTGACGCTGGACAGCGGGTTGACGCACTCCAGCTTGGCCAGCACCCGGGCCCCGTCGGCGGCTTCACGCAGCGGGAGCCGCAACAGCGGGGTGCCGCCCACGAGTTCGGTGATGCTGTCGACTACGGCTGGGGACATGAGGGTTCCTCGGTCGGAAGCGGTCGGTCGGTCCTCGGTGCGGGCCCTCACCAGGACCCCGCCGATGCGGTCACCGCGAACAGGTCCTCCATCAGCCGGGGCCGCTGCCCCTCGCCGCGGATCACCGCGGTCGGCGCGAGGACCTTCGCATGGGCGGGCACGTCCTTGTTGACCAGCGCCTGCGCGCCGATCACGGCGTGGTCGGCGATGGTGACCGGGCCGAGCACGGTGGCGTTGGTGCCGAGCACCACGCCGTTGCCCACCCGGGGGTGGCGGCGCGCGCCCTCGGGCCGTTTCACATCGGTCCACCAGCCGACCGCGCCCAGGGTCACCTGGTGGTAGATCGTCACGTCGTCGCCGACCTGCGCGGTCTCGCCGATCACCACGGCGGCCCCGTGGTCGATGAACACCCTCCGGCCCAGCTCGGCGCCGGGGTGGATCTCCACACCGGTGGCGCGCCGGGCGCCGTAGGCGAGCAGCCGGGCGGTCATACGGTGGCCGCGGCGGTGCAGCCGGTGCGCGACCCGGTGGGTCCACAGGGCGGGCAGCGCCGGGTGCAGCAGGGCCTCGCGGCGGCTGCGGACGGACGGATCACGCTCCACGACGACACGCAGGTCCTCGCGCAGTGTGCTCATCAGGCCGGTGGTCCCGGCTTTCGGGTACGGCATGGGGAGTCCCTTGTCTGTCGCGGTCTGTCGCGGTCTGTCGTGTGGGTGGGGTGGCCGGCCCCGGCCTCAGGCGCCCGCGCCCGCCGGCTCCCGTACGGCCGTCAGCGTCGCGTCGATCAGCGAGGCCAGCGCCGCCACGACCTCGGGGTCGGTGAAGTCGCCGTCCTCGGTGCGCAGTTGGCCGGCCCGGGGGACCGCCACCGCCTCGTGGGCCACCACCCGCGCCCCGCACTTCGTCAGCACCGCGGCGAGCGCGGCCTGGGCGTCCACCCCGCCGCGGGCGCCCGGCGAGGCGCTGGCCAGGGCGACGGTCCTGCCCGTGAGGGGGCTGTCGCCGCCCGGGCGGGAGAGCCAGTCGAGGGCGTTCTTGAGGACGCCCGGCATCGCGCCGTTGTACGAGGGGGTGCTGATGAAGAGGGCGTCCGCGTCCCGTACGAGCTTCTTGGCCTCCCGTACGGCGGCCGAGCCGTCGGCCTGCTCGACGTCGAAGTCGAAGTGCGGGAGCAGGCCCACGGACAGCGTCCCGACCTCGATCCCGTCCGCGTCCGGCCGCTCCGCCAGCAGCCGGCGCACGGTGGCGAGGACGGATGCGTTGAGCGAGTCCCGGCGGATGGATCCGGAGATGAGAACGAACTTGGTCACGGCGACTCGCCCTTCACGGATGGCCCGGCGCCGCGGTGCTTCCGCGGGTGCCGCAGGTGTCGGTTGTGCCCCGAGCGTGGCCGACACCGTTCCCGAAGTCGTCCCGGTCCGTTCCCGTCCCGCGCGGTAGCGGACCGGGAATTCTTCGGTAGCCCGCGCCCGCAGCCTTCGTCATGGCTGATCAACGGGGTCCGGCGGCGCATCGGGAGGGTGCGCCGCCGGACCCGTGGCCACACCGGTCCGAGCACCACACTGCGGGGGCGATCCGATGAAGACAGCGAGTGCACCGACTTCCGGCATACCGATCACGGGCGCCTGCCTGCCCGACCTGCTCGCGCTCCAGGCCGAGCTGAGGCCCGACGCCACGGCCGTGAGCCGGGGCGACGAACGGCTCACGTACCACGAACTCGACGCGCGCGCCCGGGCCCTGGCCGCCCGGCTGGCCGGCCTCGGCGTCGGCCCCGACAGCCGGGTGGGCCTGTTCACCGAGCCGTCCCTCGACCTGATGACCGGCGCCTGGGGCATCCTCGCCGCCGGCGCCGCCTATCTGCCGCTCTCCCCGGACTACCCCGAGGACCGGCTGCGCTACATGCTGGAGGACTCCGGCACCTCGGTCGTCGTCACCCAGCCCCACCTGCGTGAACGGCTCACCGCCCTGGCACCGCGCGGCACGACGGTCCTCACCCCCGAGGACACGGCCGAGGAGACCGCCGCCGCCGAGGCCACCCCCGAAGCGGGCGAACCCCTCACCCGGGAACCGGCGGCCCCCGACCATCTCGCGTACGTCATCTACACCTCGGGCAGCACCGGCCGCCCCAAGGGCGTGATGATCGAGCACCGGGCGGTCGTGGGGCAGCTGCGCTGGCTCGCCTCCTGCGGGCACCTGGGGCCGGAGGTCACGATCCTGCAGAAGACGCCGATGAGCTTCGACGCCGCCCAGTGGGAGATCCTCGCCCCCGCGGTCGGTGCCCGGGTCGTGATGGGCGCGCCGGGCATCCACCGCGACCCCGAGGCCGTGATCGAGACGGTACGGGCGCACGGCGTCACCGTCCTGCAGTGCGTGCCGACGCTGCTCCAGGCTCTGCTGGACACCGAGGAGTTCGGCAGCTGCGCCTCGCTCCAGCGGGTCTTCTCCGGCGGCGAGGCGCTCACCCACCGGCTCGCCCGCGAGTTCTTCGCCGCGATGCCCGGGGTCGGCCTGGTCAACCTGTACGGGCCGACCGAGACCACCATCAACGCCACCGCCCACCAGGTCGACCCCGACGACGTCGGCGGCACCGCCAACGCGACCGTCCCGATCGGCGTCCCCGTCGACGATGTGCACGCCTATGTCCTGGACGAGAACCGCGCGCCCGTCGACATCGGGGAGAGCGGCGAACTGTACCTGGGCGGCGCCCAGTTGGCCCGCGGCTATCTGGACCGCCCCGAGCAGACCGCCGAGCGGTTCGTCGAGTCGCCGTTCGCGCCCGGCGAGCGCCTGTACCGCACCGGCGACATCTGCCTGTGGAACCCGGACGGGACGCTGCAGTTCGTCGGCCGCACCGACAACCAGGTCAAACTCCGCGGCTACCGCGTCGAGCTGGAGGAGGTGGCGGCCCGGATCGAGGAGCACACCTGGGTGCGGCGCGCGGCGGCCCTCGTCACCGACGACGCCCGCACCGGCCACCAGGCCCTGGTGGCCTGCGTGGAGCTCAATCCCCGTACGGCCGCCGTCATGGACCAGGGCGCGCACGGCGCCCACCACCAGTCCAAGGCGTCCAAACTGCAGGTCAGGGCCCAGCTGTCCAACCCCGGCCTGCGCGAGCCGGCCGAGCTCGCGGGCCGCCCGGCCCTCGCCCTGCCCGGCCGCGCGGAGACCCCGGAGCAGCGCCGCGCGGCCTTCGCCCGCAAGACGTACCGCTTCTACGAGGGCGGCCCGGTCACCCGCGACGACCTCCTCGCCCTCCTGGCACCCCGCCCCGGCACCCCGTACAGCCGCCCCCTCGACGAGCTGACGCTCTCCGAACTCGGCGTCGTCCTGCGCTGGTTCGGACCCTTCCGCAGCGAAGAACGCCTGCTCCCCAAGTACTCCTACGCCTCCCCCGGCGCCCTGTACGCCACCCAGCTCTACGTCGAGTCCGGCGGCGTCGCCGGCCTGGCGCCCGGTGTCTACTACCACCACCCGGCCGACCACACCCTGGTCCGCGTCGGCGAGCCCACCGGCCGCTGCCGCGAGGGCGGTCTCGCCCTGCACTTCCTCGGCAAGCGGCGGGCGATCGAGCCCGTCTACACGACCAACATCGAGGAGGTCCTGGAGTTCGAGACCGGCCACATGCTGGGCGTGTTCGAGGAGATCCTGCCCGCCCACGGTCTGACCGTCGCCCCGCTGGGCCACTTCCCGGACGTCAAGGCCGCCCTCGACGTCGCCGAGGAGGACCACTACATCGGCACGTTCGAGATCACCGCGAACGACGGCCGGCCGCGCCGCGACCCGACCGAGCTGTACGTCCAGGCCCACCCGGGCCGCGTCGAGGGCCTGCCCACGGGGCAGTACCGCTACCGGGAGGGCCGACTGGAGCCGCTGGGCGAGGAGTTGATCGAGCCCCGGCACGTCATCGCCATCAACCAGGGTGTCTACGCCCGCGCCGGCTTCGGCATCAGCGCGGTCAGCCGCGCCGAGGAGCCCTGGCTGGAGTACGTCTGCCTCGGCACCCGGCTGCACCATCTGCAGCGCGTCCCCGGCTTCGGCTTCATGTCCTCCGGTTACTCCTCGAAGAGCGGCCGCCCCCTGCCGACCGCCCGCCGCCTCGACGACATCCTCGCCGCCGCGGGTGTCGAGAGCGGGGCGTCGTACTTCTTCCTCGGCGGGCGGGTCGGCGCGGAGCAGGTGGCGAGCGAGGGCATGGGCGAGGACGCCGTGCACACCAAGGGCCCCGCCGAGATGATCCGCGACGAACTCACCCAGGTACTGCCGGACTTCATGGTTCCCGGCCGGGTCCTGGTCCTGGACGCCCTTCCGCTCACCGCCAACGGCAAGGTCGACACCAGGGCCCTCGCGGCCTCCCCCGAGGTCATCGCGGCCCCGGCGGCCGGCCCTCGTGTCGCGCCGGCCACCCCGACCGAACGGCGGCTGGCCACGGCTTGGGGGAGGGCACTGAAGTACCCCGACCCGACGGCGGTCTCGGTCGAGGACGACTTCTTCGCCTGCGGCGGCAACTCGCTGATCGCCGTGGCCCTGATCAACCGCCTCAACCGGGAGTACGGCACCCGGCTGCCCCTCCAGGTCGTCTTCGACGCGCCGACCCTGCGCGAGCTGGCCGCCCGCGTCGACGCGGACACCGGCGCCCCCGCCTCCCGGCTGCTCCCCCTCGCCCGCGAGGGGGACTTCGCGCCCGTCTTCTGCTGGCCGGGCCTCGGCGGCTCCCCGATGAACCTACGGCTGCTCGGCCGCGAAGTCGGCCTGGACCGGCCCGTGTTCGGGGTCCAGGCGCACGGGATCAACGCGGGTGAGACGCCGTACCCGACCATCCGCGAGATGGCGAGCGCCGACCTGCGCGAGATCCGGCGGACGCAGCCGGACGGCCCGTACACGCTGTGGGGCTACTCCTTCGGCGCCCGTGTCGCCTTCGAGGCGGCCTGGCAGCTGGAACAGGCGGGCGAGAAGGTGGAGCGGCTGCTGCTGATCTGCCCGGGAAACCCCAGGGTCGGCCGGTCCGGCGGCAGCCGCGAGGCCTCCTACACCAACCCCGCGTACGTGACGATCCTCTTCTCCGTCTTCGCGGGCACCATCCACGGGCCGGCCCTCGACGCCTGCCTCGCGGCCACCCATGACGAGGACAGCTTCGTGTCGTACGTCGGCGGACTGCTCCCCGCGCTCGACGAGAGCACGATCCGCCGTATCACCCGGATCGTCGCCACCACCTACGAGTTCGACTACACCTTCCGCGAACTGACCGAACGGACCGTCGAGGCGCCGATCACCGTCTTCAAGGCGCGGGGTGACGACTACTCGTTCCTGGAGTCGCACAGCGGCTACTCGACGCGTACGCCCACGGTGGTCGAGCTGACCGGGGACCACTACGGCGTGCTGAAGGAGCACGGGGTCGCGGAACTCGTCTCGGCGATACGGGCTTCCACGCGGGACTGAGCCGCGCTCACACCACGCCCGCTCCCCCGCCCGACGCCAGCGCGCCCCTCTTCGGCGTGATCCCCGCCGGTACCGCCCGCTGGCGCGCCGGGGTGCCGGTCCAGCAGGTGCCCCGGCGGGACAGCAGACGGCCGAGCCAGAGTTCCAGGGAGACCAGGTCGGCCAGGCCGTCCAGCGGGAGCGGCTCGCCCTGGGCCGCCGCGCGGAGGGCCTTGCGGACCACCCGTGCCTCCACCAGGCCCGCCTCCGCCAGGAGCGGGGTGGCGAAGAGGGTCATCAGGGAGTCCGCCGCGACCCGGATGCCGGTGCGGGCCGCGACGGCCGCCGAGGCGTGCGAGGGAGCGCCCCAGCCGGGCGGGAGGTCGCGGACGCCGGCGCCCTCCAGGACCGTGCGCAGGATGGCGGCACGGGCGCCCGGCTGGACCCGCAGGGCCTCGGGGAGGGCGCGGCAGGCGCGGACCACCTGGTTGTCGAGGAAGGGGGCGTGCAGGCGCTGGGAGCGGATCTCGGCGGCCTGCTCCAGGACGCGGAGGTCGGCGGCCTGGCGGGCGAGTGCGGCACGCGCGCGGTGGTCGCCGGGGCGCAGGCCCGGGCCGGCGCCCGAGCGGCTCGTGGACGCCTGGAGGCGAACCGATACTTCAGCGAGCGCCTCACCCGTCAGCCAGCGCGCCGCGGGACCCGGTCTGGCCCAGGTCAGGGCGGCCAGGGAGGCGCCCACCGCGCCTCCGGGCTCGTCGAAACGGCGCTCCAGGAGGCGCTCGGCCAGCAGTTCGAGGCCGGTCCGGTACGGCGTGCGGGCCAGCCGTCGCGCCGCGGCGTACACGCGCGCGGGGACCAGCACCGAGCCGTCCGCCTTGGCGAGCGCGGTGATGGGGCGGACGAGGTGGCGGCGTTTGCGGTCCATCAGGAGGTCGGCCAGGCGGGCCGGGTGCGCGTCCAGGACCTGGCGGGCGCCGTAGCCGGTGAAGTGGTCCGCGCTGCCGGAGGCGAGACGGGCGCGGTGGCGGGCGGCCGTGACCAGGGACGGGGCCGGCTCGTCCGTCAGGGGGCCGTCCAGGTCGGCGTACGGCAGGGACTCCTCGCCGCCGGCGACGACCACGTGGTGCAGGCGCGGGTTGGCGGCAAGGGTGCCCGCGCGCTCCAGTTCGGCCTCGCGTCCGCCCACCGCCAGATCGTTGAAGGTGACCGCCAGAAGGCGCTCGCCGGCGCCCGTGCCGTGTCCGAGGACCGTCCCCGGCATGCCCGGCAGGCCGGCGGCCAGCAGGGCGAGCGTGCCCGAGGCCGGGCCGCCGGAGAGGTCGGCGCCGATGCCCGCGACCGGCATCCCGCGCGCGGCACGGCGTTCGGCGGGTCCCATGCCCGGCACCGGGCCGGGGTCTATGTCGGCGCCCGGGACGTGTCTCGGCGCCGACAGACGCGCGCGCACGGCCTCCACCAGCGCGTCCCGCACCGCGTCCACCGCCCGGTCCGGGTCGGCCGAGGGCGCCGCCACGGCGAGGGAGGCGACCGGCTCGTACCCGGCGATCTCGCGGGCTCCGGCGCGCAGGATCAGCGCATGCCCCGGCGGAATGCGCCGTACGCCGTCGTACGGGGTGGAGTCGTGCAGCGCGGCCGGGACGTCGGGGGCGGCGAGGAGGGCCGCCAGATGGCCGAAGTCGAGATTGGCCTCGATGAGGTCGGCGAGCGGGAGGGCGGCGGTGGCGTAGGCCGTGCCGCCGGCCCAGGGGGTGTGGAACACCGGGCGGGCGCCCGCCAGATCACCGCACACGGTGACCCGGCGACCCACCTGGACCACGGCCGTGTAACTGCCCGACCAGGCCGTCAGATGCCGCAGCGCGCCCCCGCGCGCGGCGAACAGGCCGACCCTCAACTCCTCGTCGGAGGCGCCGCAGGTGCCCAGGACCGCGATCCGGTTCTGCGCGTCCGCCTTGATCACCCGCACCTCGTCGGGGCGCCAGTCGCCGACCGCCCACAGCGGATCCGGGTCGCCCCACAGGAGTTGGGAACCCACCGGATGCACCGTCTCCCCGTCGCTCCCGGTGGCGCCCGCGGAACCGATGCCGGCGGTCACCGGTGCGGTGCTGCTCCAACCCACCAACCACCGCATCGACGCCTCCACAGGCTGTGGACAACCAGTGCACCGCACGAACCGGTTCACCATGCTGCCACGAAGAACGCGCGCGTGGAGGTGCCGAGGAGCCGCTTACGATCCCCGTGGCGCGCCGGGGCGCTCACCCGTGCGGGAGGCCGTCAAGGGTCCGAACACCCGTACAGACCAAGGTCTTTGCGACGTGAATGCGCCCCCACAACGCGCCCCGAGAACGCCTTTCGCGCCCTCAAGTTCCGTGGTGGGAGCGGTAATGGCCCCGCGAACGAGGGGATGATTTTCAGCCAAATTGGCGCTGCGGGGACAGGCGTGGACACGCTCCGTACAGGCTCTGCGCACCGCCGACCCGGGTGCGCAGCCCGGGAGGCGGAGTTCGCCTCCCGGACCGTTCCGCCACCCGCGGGGATGGAGGTGGCGGTGTCCCCCAGCCCACTGGATCCAGTACAGCGGGCCGACCCACGCACGGCCCATGGAACCGCTCCCCCGATGGCCGGAGAAGAGCGCACGCACGGGCGCACGGCCACACAGCGGGGGCACGGCGCAACTGCGCGTATCGGACCCGTACTTCAGTACGGACCACAATCCCGCCATCCGGAACAATGCCTCTTAACGCTTGGGATGCGGCGAACTACGCTGGGTTTACGAATGCCGCGTGGTTATGCCAACGCGGCAGCCGTCTGTGTCGAGGGGTGGCGCAATGTCCAGGGAGCAACGCGGGCCGAACGAAAAGCTCGGCGCCGTTCTCGCCCTCGCGGGAATCAGCAACGCAGGCCTCGCCCGACGCGTCAACGACCTTGGCGCCCAGCGGGGACTGACACTTCGCTACGACAAGACCTCGGTCGCGCGCTGGGTGTCGAAGGGCATGGTGCCGCAGGGCGCCGCCCCGCACCTCATCGCGGCCGCGATCGGCCAGAAGCTCGGCCGTCCGGTGCCGCTCCACGAGATCGGCCTGGCGGACGCGGATCCCGCCCCCGAAGTGGGCCTCGCCTTCCCCAGGGACGTAGGACAGGCGGTGCGGTCGGCGACGGAGCTCTACCGTCTCGACCTCGCCGGGCGCCGGGCCGGTTCCGGCGGCATCTGGCAGTCGCTGGCCGGATCGTTCGCAGTAAGCGCGTACGCGACGCCTGCCTCCCGGTGGCTGATAACACCGGCCGACAGCTCGGTGGCGCGCGAGGCGAACTCGGCCGAGGGCTCGGGCGCACCGCTCAAAGTCGGCCACAGCGATGTGCAGAAGTTGCGGGAGGCCGCCGAGGACGCCAGGCGCTGGGACTCCAAGTACGGAGGCGGCGACTGGCGTTCGTCCATGGTGCCCGAGTGTTTACGGGTGGAGGCGGCCCCGCTGCTGCTCGGCTCGTACTCGGACGAGGTGGGCAGGGCGCTGTTCGGCGCGAGCGCGGAACTGACCAGGCTGGCCGGCTGGATGGCCTTCGACACCGGGCAGCAGGAGGCGGCGCAGCGGTACTACATCCAGGCGCTGCGGCTCGCCCGCGCGGCGGCCGACGTGCCCCTCGGGGGCTATGTGCTGGCCTCCATGTCGCTCCAGGCGACCTACCGGGGCTTCGGCGACGAGGGCGTCGACCTCGCGCAGGCCGCGCTGGAGCGCAACCGCGGCCTGGCCACGGCCCGCACCATGAGCTTCTTCCGGCTCGTCGAGGCGCGGGCCCACGCGCGTGCCGGGGACGCAGCGGCCGCGGGGGCGGCGCTGAAGGCCGCCGAGGGGTGGCTGGAGCGGTCCCGGGAGGGCGACAACGATCCGTCCTGGCTCGGCTTCTACGGGGAGGACCGGTTCGCCGCGGACGCGGCCGAGTGCTACCGGGACCTGAAGGCGCCCCGGCAGGTACGGCGGTTCACGGAGCAGGCGCTGTCGAAGCCGACGGAGGAGTTCGTGCGCTCGCACGGGCTGCGGCTGGTGGTGTCGGCGGTCGCGGAGCTCGAGTCGGGCAATCTCGACGCGGCATGCGAGCAGGGCGTGCGGGCGGTGGAGGTCGCGGGGCGCATCTCGTCCGCGCGCACCACCGAGTATGTGAAGGACCTGCTGCACCGGCTGGAGCCGTACGGCGACGAACCGAGGGTCGTGGAGCTGCGGGAGCGTGCGAGGCCCCTGCTCATGGCCCCCGCCTGAGCCGGCCGGGCCCCGGAGACCTACTCTCGCGTTTGAAGTGACTGTCAGTGGCGCAGTGCACTATCTAGGTGGGAGGTGGTGCGGGTGTCACGTGAGATCGCTCATGACTGTGATGTGCTCGTGATCGGTGGGGGGATCGTCGGGCTGTCCACGGCGTATGCGATCACGCGGTCCGCGCCCGGGACCCGGGTGATCGTGCTGGAGAAGGAAGGCGGACCCGCCCGGCATCAGACGGGCCGCAACAGCGGGGTCATCCACAGCGGGATCTACTACCGCCCCGGCTCGCTCAAGGCGCAGTACGCCGTGCGGGGCGCCGCCGAGATGGTGAAGTTCTGCGCGGAGTACGGCATCGCCCACGCCGTCACCGGCAAGCTGATCGTCGCCACCGACCGGGAGGAGCTGCCCCGTCTGCACGCCCTGGTGCAGCGCGGCCGGGAGAACGGCATTCCGGTGAAGGAGCTGGGCGGCTCCCAGATCCAGGAGTACGAGCCGGAGGTGCGCGGCCTCGCCGCCATACATGTCGGCACCACCGGGATCTGCGACTTCGTGGGCGTCGCCCGCCGGCTCGCGGAGGCCTCCGGGGCGGAGATCCGTTACGACGCGGACGTGGTGCAGGTCGACCGCCGGCCGGAGCGGGGCGTCGCCGTCCGCACCGCCGCCGGTGACATCGTCCGCGCGCGCGTGCTGGTGAACTGTGCCGGGCTGTACTGCGACCGGATCGCGCGGCTCACGGGCGATGAGCCGGGGATGCGGATCGTGCCCTTCCGGGGCGAGTACTACGAGCTCGCGCGGCCCGAGCTGGTGCGGGGGCTGGTGTATCCGGTGCCGGATCCGGCGTTCCCGTTCCTCGGGGTGCATCTCACCCGGGGGATCGACGGCGGCGTCCACATCGGGCCCAACGCGGTGCCGGCGCTCGCCCGGGAAGGGTACGGGTGGGGGATCGTCCGGCCGCGCGAGGTCGCCGTCACCCTGGCGTGGCCCGGTGCCTGGCGCATGGCCCGGCGGCACTGGCGGTACGGCGCGGGGGAGCTGCGGCGGTCCGTGTCGAAGGCCGCGTTCGTCGACGCGGTGCGCAGACTGCTGCCCGCCGCGGAGGAGAGCGACCTGGTGCCGACGGCCGCGGGCGTGCGGGCGCAGGCCGTGCTGCGCGACGGGGCGCTGGTGGACGACTTCCTGATCAAGGAAGGGGCCCGGGCGGTACATGTACTGAACGCGCCGTCACCGGCGGCGACGGCCTCCCTGCCGATCGGCAGAGAGGTGGCCCGCAAGGCGTTGGCGATGCTGGGCTCGGTACAGGACGGACCGAGCCGGGTCTAGGTCGGTGGCCGGGACGGGCCTGGTCAGCCGGGACAAGGCCAGGTCGACGGCCGCGACAGCCCTGGGGCAGCCGAGACAGGGCCAGGTCGACGGCCGGGAGAGGCCTGCATCGGCCGGAACAGGTCCAAGACGCCGGCCGCCCCGGAACAGGTCCAGGGCGGTGGCCGCGACAGGCCTGGGTCAGCCGAGACAGAGCCAGGTCGACGACCGCGACAACCCTGGGGCAGCCGGGACAGAGCCAGGTCGGGACGGGACTCGGGTGACCGGCGGCGGGATGCGCCGGCACCCTTAAAATCGAGTCACTGTGTCTGACTCCCTCAACGCCCCCGAAGCCTCCCAGCCCGCCGAGCCGGTACCGACCGGGGATTCCGGCGAGCACTGCGGCCATGCCCCCGGTGTCTCCGTCCGTCACACCCGGGCCAAGGGCGAGCCCCGCTTTCCCGACGGGCCCAAGGCCGACCCGGCCGGTTCCCACTTCGAGCGGCGGATCAGGAGCTTCCAGCCGCGCCGCAGCAGGGTGACCGCGGGCCAGGCGGACGCGCTGCAGCGGCTGTGGCCCAAGTGGGGGCTGGACATCGACGGGCAGCACCCCGTCGACCCGGCCGAGCTGTTCGGCAACGACAACCCCGTGGTGCTGGAGATCGGCTTCGGGATGGGCGAGGCGACGGCCCGGATGGCGGGCGCCGACCCGGAGACCAACATCCTCGCCGTGGACGTGCACACCCCGGGACAGGGCAACCTGCTCAACCTCGCGGACCAGCGCGGCCTCGCCAATGTGCGGGTCGGCAACGGCGACGCCATCATCCTGCTGCGCGAGATGCTCGCCCCGGACGCGCTCGACGGACTGCGCGTCTACTTCCCGGACCCCTGGCCCAAGAAGCGGCACCACAAGCGGCGGCTGATCCAGCCCGAGTTCCTGGACCTCGCCGCGACCCGCATCAGGCCGGGCGGGATCGTGCACTGCGCGACCGACTGGGAGCCGTACGCCGAACAGATGCTGGAGGTGCTCACCGCGCACCCGGCGTTCGAGAACACACAGCCGGGGGGCGGTTTCTCGCCTCGTCCGGAGTTCCGGCCGCTGACCCGTTTCGAGGGACAGGGACTGGACAAGGGACATGTCGTGAACGACCTGCTCTTCCGTCGCGTACAGCACCACAACCAGCCCCCCACCTAGGGTCAATGCCGTGGCCACCTTTCCTCCGTACCCGACGCAGCCGCCGCAGGCCGGCGCTCCTCCGGCCGCGCTCGGGCACGCGCACTGGTGGCAGCGCGGCTGGGTGCGCTACGGCGCCCTCGTCACCCTGCTCGCGCTCTCCGGCCTGGTCATCCTGGCGCTGGTGCGCGAACAGACCGGTACCGAGGGCTTCCTGGTCGGTCTCGGCCTCGCCGTCCTGCCCGTCCCGCTGCTGATAGCCGCCTTCCGCTGGCTGGACCGGGTGGCGCCCGGCCCCTGGCGGAACCTGCTCTTCTCCTTCGCCTGGGGCGCCTGCGCGGCGGCACTGATAGCGATCGTCGCCAACAGTTTCGCGACGAAGTGGATAGCCACGGCGACGGCCGACCCGTCCGGCGCCGACACGCTCGGCGCGACCGTCATAGCGCCCATAGTCGAGGAATCGGCCAAGGCCGCCGCCGTCCTGCTCGTCTTCCTCTTCCGCAGACGGGACTTCACCGGGATCGTCGACGGAGTGGTGATAGCCGGCATCACCGCGACCGGCTTCGCGTTCACCGAGAACATCCTCTACCTGGGCACGGCCTTCGGCACCGACCAGCTCACCGGCGACCGGGGCATCGCCTCCGTGACCGCGGCGACCTTCTTCGTCCGCGTCATCATGTCCCCCTTCGCCCACCCCCTCTTCACCGTCCTCACCGGCATCGGCTTCGGTCTCGCGGCGACCGCGGCCGACCGCCAGCACACCCGCCGCGTCCTGATCCCGCTGTGCGGCCTGCTGCTCGCGATGGGCATGCACGCGATGTGGAACGGCTCGTCGACCTTCGGCGAGTACGGCTTCTTCGCGGTCTACGCGGCCTTCATGGTCCCCGCGTTCGGCCTGCTGACCTGGCTGGTCATCTGGACCCGCCAGCGCGAACTGCGCACCGTCCGCGAGGAGCTGCCCGCCTACGCCGTCACCGGCTGGCTGACCCCCGCCGAGCCCTACGCGCTCGGCTCGATGCGGGCGCGCCGGATCGCCCGCGACTACGCCGCCCGCCACCTCGGAAAGCCCGGCGCGCGTGCGGTCGTACAGTACGAGGCCTTCGCGACCTCGCTGGCCTTTCTACGGCACCGGGGGCGCCGTGGGCGGGCGGGCGCCGACTTCGTCGTACGGGAACGGGAGTTGCTGGCGGAGCTGTGGCACCGCCGCGAGACCGCCCGGCCGGCCCTCGACTACGCGGCCCGCGCCACGGCACCCCCGGTCCCGGTGTCCGCGCCGCCCTGGCCGCTGTACGGGGCGTACGGATACCCGACGGGCCCGAACTCGGGGTACGCAGGCCCTGGCTACGCAGGCCCCGGCTACGGAGGGCCCGGGTACGGAGGCCCGTACCCGGCGTACAACCCGTATCAGTCGTAGAGCGGTCGTAGAGCAGCTCGGCTCAGGCCGATGCCTCCGTCAGGCGGTTCAGCTCCGTGTCCGTCAGGGTCAGGTCGGCCACTCCCAGGAGCGCCGGGAGCTGTTCCGGGGTGCGGGCCGAGGCGATCGGGGAGACCACCGTCGGCTGGGCCGCGAGCCAGGCGAGGGCGACCGTCGCGACGGGGGCGTCATGGGCCTCGGCGATCTCGTCGAGGGCGGCGAGGACCTTGCGGCCGCGCTCGGTCTCCAGGTGCTTGCCGGCGCCCGCCGCGGCGCGCGCGCCCTCGACCGTCGCGCCGGGCCGGTACTTGCCGGTGAGGAAGCCCGAGGCGAGGGCGAAGTACGGGACGGCGGCGAGACCCTGCCGGGAGGCGATGTCCCGCCGGTCGCCCTCGTAGGTGTCCCGGGAGACCAGGTTGTAGTGCGGCTGGATGGCGACGTAGCGGGCCAGGCCCTCCCGGTCGGAGACGTCGAGGGACTCCTGGAGCCGCTCCGGTGAGATGTTCGACGCGGCGATGTGCCGCACCTTGCCCGCCCGCACCAGCTCGTCGAGCGCCCCGATGATCTCCTCGACCGGCACCTCGGTCTTGTCGAAGTGGGTGTAGTAGAGGTCGATGCGGTCGGTGCCGAGGCGGCGCAGGGAGGCGTCCGCGGCGGCCTTGATGTTGGCGGCGGTCAGTCCCGGGAAGTCGGGGTGCTGGCTGACCTTGGTGGCGATCACGATGTCGTCGCGGTTGCCGCGGGAGGCCACCCACTTGCCGATGATCGTCTCGGACTCACCGCCGGAGTTCCCGTCGACCCACGCCGAGTAGGAGTCGGCGGTGTCCACGAAGTTGCCGCCCGCCGCCGCGTACGCGTCGAGTACGGCGAAGGAGGCGGCCTCGTCGGCGGTCCAGCCGAAGACGTTGCCGCCCAGGGCGAGCGGGAAGACCTCGAGGTCGGAGGAGCCGAGCTTGCGAAGAGAAGTCATGTCCTACGTCAACACCCGCACCGGAGAAGGATCTTCCGGAACGGCCGCAAACATCCCGTAAACAAACGGAGGCGGCCGCTCCGGGGCGGAGCCGGTGTCAGGGGTTGAGGCCCTTGCTGCGCAGCCAGGTCATCGGGTCGATACCGGTGGACTGCCCGTTCGGGTGGACCTCCAGGTGGAGGTGCGGGCCGGTGACGTTGCCGGTGGCGCCGATACGGCCGATGACGTCACCCGTGGCGACCTTCTGGCCGACGCTGACGCTGATCGAGGACTGGTGGCAGAACCACAGCTCGGTGCCGTCGTCGAGGGTGATGATCGTGCGGTAGCCGTACGACCCGGCCCAGCCGGCCTCGGTGACGGTGCCGGAGTGGATGGCCTTGATGAGGGTGCCGGTGGGCGCCGCGAAGTCGAGCCCCGTGTGGTACCCGGAGGACCACATCGACCCGGCCTGCCCGAAGGTGCCGGTGATCGTGTACGACACGACCGGAAGCTTGTACTGCTTGGCCAGCTCGGCCAGACGCGCCGCCTCGTCCGCCTTCTTGGCCGCGGCCTGGGCCTTGGCCTTGGCGGCCTTCGCCTGGGCGGCCGCGTCCTTCTCGGCCTTGGCCGCGGCGGCGTCGATCTGCCGGGCGAGGGCGGCCTCGGTGGCGTACTGCGCCTTGCTGTCGACCTGGACCTGCTGCGACTCGGCCTGCGCCATGATGCGGTCGCGCAGCGCCTCACCGGCGTCCCTGGCACCCTGCGAGGTGTCCGTGGAGGCGACCCCGACGCTGCTGAGCGCGGTGGCGGAGCCCTTGGGGGCGTCCGAGCCGCCGTCGAACACATGGGCGACGGAGGCCAGATCGGGCATCGAGATGGAGACCGGCGGCTTGCCGGTGTTGGCGCTGGCCATACCGCCCGCGCCTACGGCGGCTATGACACCGACGCCGAGAACGGTGGAGCTACGGGCGAGCCCGCCGCCGCCCCGCTGCTTGGCGACGCGGTGCCGGCCGCGTACCGGGCGGAGCGAGTCCTCGGTGGGATTCCACTCCTCCCACTGCCCCTCGTCGATACGGGGTCCGGCGAAGCCGAAGGGCTCGGTACTCGGCACGAACGGGGCTGCCGGGGCAGGCGGGTTGGACGCCACGTGGGCGTGCTCCTTTCCTTCCTTCTCGCCTACCGGGTTAGCTGACGGGTTCGGAGCAGGAAGGTCTCCTACGCGCGTATACCTGTCGTGCTGCCACGACGGCATCCGCGCGATTCACCCCAGGGTGGTGGTTCCCCGGCTCCCTTGCGGGATTCGGCGCGTGCGCACGGAGCCGACTCTTGTGACGGCTGGGACGACCGCGCTGCGTTATCGAACGTTAATAGACCCGGGGTGTGGATTCCAAGGTGTTCCGCTTGATCATTAACCTTCTTGGCCTGGACTTAGGTGCCATGACCGGCTAAAAACGGGCGAGTTGACCAGCCCTCAGGATCCGCCGCACGGCTGCGGCTGTCCGCCGTACGGCCAAACACTCAGGGCCGGAGTCCATGTGTCTGGACTCCGGCCCTGGGCCTTGAGTAGCGGGGACAGGATTTGAATTGAAGGTGTAGTCGTAGCCGTCGGGGTTGGCCG
>NZ_JBEXCS010000089.1:0-41942 GCF_040605395.1 Streptomyces sp. NPDC005648
ACGGTGATCTTGCCGCCCACCACGGAGACCTTCTTCCAGGTCTGGCCGTAGTCGTACGACACGTACACCGTCAGCGACTTGAGGTTGCCGCCCTTCGCCGAGCCCTCGACGGTCACCGGGATCTTGACCGTCTTGCCGGCCTCGACCTTGCTGCCGAGGTCCGTGGTCGCGTTGAAGCGGACCGTGGACGCCGGAAGCTTGGTGAGGGCGGACGGTTTCTTCGAGCTGAACGTCCAGCTCGCGTCGATCCGGGTGGACGCGGCCGCGACCTTCACACTGCGCTTGACCGACGTCGTCAGCTTGTACGACGCCTGGCCGGCCGGCACCTTGAACGCCTTCTCGCCGAACAGCGGGTCGTCGTTGGAGCCGACCTTGGCGCCGTTGCGGTACAGGGTCGTGGCGACCGAGGTGAAGGCCGAGGAACCGGCGTGCGCCGACGAGTCGGCGAACAGCGGGACCACGCCGTAGATGTTGTTGCCGTCACGGTAGAGACCGAAGTCGGCGTTCAGGTGCGGGCCGAAGACCGCCCGGTTGAACGTCTTCGAGTAGGTCTGGCCCGCCTTGAACGTCTGCGCGGCACCGAGCGTGTAGTACGCCTCGGAGACCGGGAAGCCGTCCGAGCCGACACCGCCGTCCTGCTCGAACTCCATCTCCCACTTGACGCCGTTGGTGGCCGACAGGTGCAGCTTCCGCGTGGAGGGCAGCGTCTGGCTGATGCCGATCGCGGAGGCTCCGCCGCTGAACGGCAGCCAGCCGTACGCGCTGACCGAGCCCTTCTTGCCGCTCGCCGCACCGCCCAGGCCGACGTTGACCGTGGCCAGCTCGCTCGTCTTCCAGTGCTTGGTGAAGCCGGTGGCGAGCTGCTTGACGACGGCGCCGGTGGTGGCGCTGTACTCCTCCTTGTCACCCTTGGTCCAGTGGCCGTCCCACTGCTGGGTCACCGAACCGTCGGTGATCTGCGGACCGAGGTGCGCGGTGCGGAAGTTGTCGTACGACTGCAGGAACCAGCCGAAGCTGAAGCCCGAGTTCGGCGTGTTGACGTCGTACTCCGGTGAGGCGAACGCCGACTTGGCGCTCGCGTCCGGCACCGTGATGTCGACCGGCTTCGCCTTGCGGGCGTCGATCGTGATCGCGGTGTCCTTGGTGACGTTCAGCTTGGGCTGGGCCAGCCAGTCGGCGCCCTTGGAGAAGTCGTCCGGGTCCACGTAGACCGCGGAGTTGAGGATGTAGCTGCCCTTGGGCACACGCACGGTGGCGGTGCCGGACGGGTCGTACGGCGAGTAGAACTTGCCGGCGCCGAGACCGGTGAGGCCGGCCAGGCTCGCGTCCCAGTTCTTCGCCGCGTTGCCGTCCCGGTCCAGGACCTTCACGGTGACGTCGTACGACTCGACCTCACGCGTCACGGCGGTGGCGGTGCGGACGGTCTGGCCGCCGCCCGTCGCCGTCACATACGCCGAGTACGAACCGTCCAGCGTGCCGCCCAGCTTGGTGTTGACGGTGACGTCGACCGAGGTCTTGCCGCCCGCGGGGACGGTCACCTTCGACGCGCCCAGCTTGAAGAAGCCGGCGGGAGCCGCCTGGCCCTTCGGGTTGGTGGCCGCGATCGCCAGGTTCAGCGTGACGTCCTTGGTGCCCAGGTTGCGGTACGTCAGCTGCTTGGTGACCGGGGTGTCGTCGGTGTGCGGCCACTGCTGGGTGCCGAAGCTCACCGACACCGGGTCGGCGATCACCGACTGCTTGATGGCTTTGTCGACCGCGATCCGGCCCGAACCCTGCTCGTACGGCGTGTACTTGCCGCCCTTGGCCGATCCGGTCAGCGCGCCCTTGAGCTCGGAGAACTTCCAGTCCGGGTGCTCCTGCTTGAGCAGCGCCGCCGCGCCCGCGACATGCGGGGTCGCCATCGACGTACCCGAGATGGTCAGGTAGCCCGGCGGGTTCTCGCCGACCTCCTTGTCGATCACGCTGCCGGGAGCGGCCGCCGCGGTGATGTCGACACCGGGGGCGGTGACGTCCGGCTTGATCTGGCCGTCGAGACCCGGACCGCGGCTGGAGAAGGACGCCAGCTTGTCCTTGTCGTCGACCGCGCCGACGGTGAGCGCGTCGGCCGCGCTGCCCGGCGAACCGATCGTCTCGTCGCCGAAGTCGCCGTCGTTGCCGGCGGCGATGGCGAAGAGGATGCCCTTCTCCTCCGAGAGCTTGTTGACCTCGGCTTCGAGGGGGTCGATCTCCGGGGTGTCGCCGCCGCCGAGGCTCAGGTTGACGACGTCGGCGCCCTGCTGGGCCGCCCACTCCATACCGGCCAGGATGTTCGAGTCGTCACCGGAGCCGGTGTCGTCGAGGACCTTGCCGTTGAGCAGCTTGGCGTCCGGGGCGACGCCCTTGTACTTGCCGTTGGACTTCTTGCCGGTGCCGGCCGCGATGGAGGCGACATGGGTGCCGTGGCCGAAGTGGTCGTCGGCGTCGGCGGCGGTCGAGAAGTTCTTGGACTCGATCACCTGGCCCTTGAGGTCCGGGTGCTCGGCGTCGATCCCGGTGTCCAGGACGGCGATCTTGACGCCCTTGCCGGTGTAGCCGGCGGCCCACGCGGTCGGCGCGCCGATCTGCGGCACCGACTTGTCGAGGCTGGCCGTGCGGACCCCGTCGAGCCAGACGTGCGCGATGCCGGAGGCGGTCCGGTCGCCGTTGGTCACGGCGTCCCACAGCTCGGACGCGTCCTGCTTCGGCGTCTGCACGGCGTCCGCGTTGAGCAGCCTCAGGCTCTCGCGGACCTTGCCGGCGTCGCGGACGTCGGCCTTGGTGGCCGCTGCGGCGCCCTGGTAGCCGACGATGACCTTCAGCCCCTTGGCCTGGGACTTGCGGGTCGCCGCCTTGTTGAGCTCGGTGACGTCGAAGAGCCGCTGGTCGACCCTGCCGGTCGCGATCATGCGGGAGACGTCGGCCGGCACGACCAGGGTGTGGCCGCCGGCCCTGCGTATCTGTACGGGTATGTGCTCGCGGCCCTTGGCCGGCTCCAGGCCGACGACACGGCCCTTGGCGTCCACGGCGACGCGGTCACCCGTGATGAGCGTGATGTGGTGCTTGACGGCGAGCGAGGACTTCGCCGCCGTCGAGACGGCCGAGCCGGTCTGCTCGGTCTTCGCCTGCGCGGGGCTGGTCATCCCCGCCGCGAGGGCCACCGCGGCCGCCGCGGCGACGGTACCCGCGCATGCTCGTTTGATCTGTCTGCGCAAAACTCCCCCTTGGAGCGGGTCCGGCCGCGCGGAACGGCGGCCGGACCCCATGGATGCGTCTACGGGATCGGTTACTTGGCGTAGTACGCGTTGTAGATCGAGATCGTCGACTTGTTGTTCTTCTTGTCGGTGATCTTCGCGTGGAAGGAGATCGCCTGGCCCTTGGCCGGGTTCTTCACGGTGATCTTGCCGCCCACCACGGAGACCTTCTTCCAGGTCTGGCCGTAGTCGTACGACACGTACACCGTCAGCGACTTGAGGTTGCCGCCCTTGGCGGCGCCCTCGACGGTCACCGGGATGGAGACCGTCTTACCCGCCTCGACCTTGTTGTCCAGGCCCGTCTTCGCGTGGAAGCGGACGGTGGAGGCGGGCAGCTTGGCCACCGTGTCGGCGGCCGGCTTCTTGGAGGTGAACGTCCAGCTCGCGTCGATGCGGGTGGACGCCTGCGCCACCTTGACGCTGCGCTTGACCGACGTCGTCAGCTTGTACGACGCCTGGCCGGCCGGGACCTTGAACTCCTTGTTCCCGAACAGCGGGTCGTCGTTGGAGCCGACCTTGGTGCCGTTGCGGTAGAGCGTCGTGGTGACCGCGGTGAAGTCGGAGGAACCGGCGTGGCCCGCCCCGTCGGTGAACAGCGGCAGGAAGCCGTAGATGCTGTTGCCGTCGCGGAAGAGACCGAAGTCGGCGTTCAGATGCGGGCCGAAGACGGCGGTGTTGTAGGTCTTCGAGTACTTCTGGCCGGCCTTGTACACCTGCGGGTCGCCGCCCGTGTAGTAGGCCTCGGAGACCGGGAAGCCGTCCGCGTCATGGCCCTTGTACTGGTCGAAGTCGAAGGCCCACTGGATCTTGTCGGCGGTCGACAGGTACAGGGTGCGGGTGCCGGGCAGCTTCTGCTCGACGGGGTTGCCGAAGACGAGGTCCTGGGGGAACTCGCCCATGGTGGTGATCCCACCGGTCTTGCCGGGCTCGCCCGAGCCGAGGTTGGCCTTCACCGTGGCGAGCTCGCCCGCCTTGAAGTGCCGGACCTTGCCGCCCTGGAACCTCTTCACCACGGCGTTCGTGGCCACGTCGTACTCGGTGTCGTCGCCCTTGGTGAACTGGGCGCTCCAGGTCTGCTGCAGCCCGGAGACATCGCCGCCGAGCGAGGCGACGCGGATGTCGTCCCAGCTCTGGGCGCCGAAGGCGAAGCCGATACCGGCCGCGTCATAGCCGTAGTCGATCATCGCGGACTGCTGCTTGGCCTGCGCGTCGGGCACGGTGATGTCGGCGGCCCGGGTCCTGCGGGCGTCGACCGTGACCGAGAGGTCCTTGGTGACGTTCAGGCTCGGCTGGACCAGCCAGTCCAGGCCGCCCGTGAAGTTCACCATGTCCTTGGCGATCCAGGCGTCGAAGAGGTACTTGCCCTTGGGCAGACGCATCGTGGTCGTACCGGAGTTGTCGACGGTCACCGCGTAGCCGCGGCCGTTCGCCAGGCCGGAGTAGCCGAGCAGGACGTCGTTGTAGTCGGCGGTCGGCTGACCGTCACGGCCGATGTGCTTGAAGGTGACGCTGTACGACTGCACCTCGCGCTGTACGGCGGCGGCGGTACGGACCGTCTGGCCGCCGCCCGTCGCGGTCACGTACGAGGAGTACGCGCCGTCGAGCGTGCCGCCCAGCTTGGTGTTGACGGTGAAGCCGACGGAGGCCTTGCCGCCGGCCGGGACCTTGACCGTGGTGGCGGCCAGCTTGAAGAAGCCGGCGGGCGCCGCCTGCCCCTTCGGGTTGGTGGCCGTGGAGGTCAGCTTCAGCGTGACGTCGGTCTTGCCGAGGTTGCGGTACGTCAGCTGCTTGGTGACCGGCTTGTCGTCGGTGTGCGGCCACTGCTGGATGCCGAAGCTCACCGACACCGGGTCGGCGATGACGGTCTGCTTGATCGCCTTGTCGACGGCGATACGGCCCGAACCCTGCTGGAACGGCGTGTACTTGCCGCCCTTCGCGGAACCGGTCAGCGCGCCCTTGAGCTCGCTGAACGTCCAGTCCGGGTGCTCCTGCTTGAGGATGGCGGCGGCACCGGCGACATGCGGGGTCGCCATCGACGTACCCGAGATGGTCAGGTAGCCGGGCGGGTTCTCGCCGACCTCCTGGTCGATGACGCTGCCCTTGGCCGCGGCGGCCGTGATGTCCACGCCCGGGGCGGTGACATCCGGCTTGATGGAGCCGTCGAGGGCCGGGCCGGTCGAGGAGAAGTCGGCCAGCTTGTCGCTCTTGTCGACCGCGCCGACGGTGAGGGCGTCGGCCGCGCTGCCGGGCGAACCGATCGACTCCGGGCCGGAGTTGCCCGCGGCGATCGCGAAGAGGATGCCCTTCTCCTCGGACAGCTTGTTGACCTCGGCCTCGAGCGGGTCGATACCGGGCGTGTCCTGGCCGCCGAGGCTGAGGTTGACGATGTCGGCGCCCTGCTGGGCCGCCCACTCCATGCCGGCGAGGATGCCGGAGTCGTCACCGGAGCCGGTGTCGTCGAGGACCTTGCCGTTGAGGATCTTGGCGCCGGGAGCGACGCCCTTGTACTTGCCGTTCGACTTCGCGCCGGTACCGGCCGCGATGGAGGCGACATGCGTGCCGTGACCGAAGTGGTCGGTGGCGTCGGCCGCGTCGGAGAAGTTCTTGGACTCGATGACCTGCGTCTTCAGGTCGGGGTGGGTGGTGTCGACACCCGTGTCCAGGACGGCGATCTTGACGCCCTTGCCGTCGTAGCCGGCCGCCCAGGCCTTCGGGGCGCCGATCTGCGGCACGGACTTGTCGAGGCTGGCCCTACGGGTGCCGTCGAGCCAGACGTGGGCGATGCCCGAGGCGGTCCGGTCGCCGTTGGTCACGGCGTCCCACAGCTGGGGCGTCTCCTTGTAACTCGTCTGGACCGCGTCCGCGTTGAGGGTCTTGAGGGTCCGGCGCAGGGTGCCCGCGTCACGGACGTCGGCCTTGGTGGCGGTGGCCGCCCCCGTGTAACCCACGATGACCTTCAGGCCCTTGGCCTGGGACTTGCGGGTGGCCGCCTTGTCGAGTTCGGTGATGTCGAAGAGCCGCCGGTCCAGCTTGCCGGTGGCGACCAGCCGGGCCGCGTCCGCCGGCACGACGAGCGTGTGGCCGTCGGCCTTCTGGATCTGGACGGGTATGTGCTCGCGCCCCTTCGCCCGCTGTACGCCGACGACACGGCCCTTGGCGTCCACGGAGACGCGGTCGCCGGTGATCAGGGTGATGTGGTGCTGGGACGTGAGCCGAGACTGCGGGGCAGCCGCCGACTGCTCCGCCGTGGCCGACGCCGGGCTGGTCATACCCGCCGCCAGAGCAACCGCGGCCGCCGTGGCCACGGTTGCCGCGCATGCTCTTTTCACTTGTCTGCGCAAGTCTCCCCCTGGAGATGAGGTACCGGGCGAAAACCCCTGTCACCCGGCCGGGGGTGGTCTCGCACGCAAGCGCGTACACCCCCCGGAATACGCAGTATGCCGGGGGGTGATCAGGCACCTCAATAGATGAGAGAGAGGTGAGAGACGACCTTCACGACTGTTACGAGCCTGCCCGGAAGCCGTTACCGTTCCGTCGAACTAGGCGCCCGCGTTTTCCTTGACAGTGAGCTTGCCCTTGCGGATGGTGGCCAGCCGCGGGGCCTTCTTCGCGATCGCCGAGTCATGGGTGACCATGATGAAGGTCAGCCCCAACTCCTTCCACATACGCTCCAGTACGTCCATGATCTCGTCGCGCATGGACTCGTCGAGGTTGCCGGTGGGCTCGTCGGCGAGAAGCACCTTGGGCTGCTTGACGAGGGCGCGGGCGATCGCGACACGCTGCTGCTGTCCGCCGGACATCTCGCCGGGCAGATGTGCCAGCCGCTCCCCGAGGCCCACCGACGTGAGGGCTTCGGCGGCCCGTTCGCGGCGGTCCCTGGTCTTCACACCCATCGGTACGAGAGCGGCTTCCACGTTTTCCTGGGCCGTGAGGGTGGGAATGAGGTTGAAGCTCTGGAAGACGAACCCGATGTTCTCACTGCGGACCCCGGTGAGCTTGGCCTCGGAGAGCTTGGCCAAGTCGGTGCCGTCGAGCACCACTTCACCCGACGTGGGCCGGTCCAGCCCGCCGAGCATCTGCAGCAGCGTGGACTTGCCGCCGCCGGTGGGGCCCTGGATGACGAGCCTGTCTCCGTCGGCGATGGCGAGGTCCACACCGTCGAGGGCGTGGACGGTGTCCTTGCCCCGGGTGTAGCGCTTGGTGACGTTTCTCAGTTCGTACATGGAGCAACTCCTGGAGTGGGTGGGGAGGTCGGGGCCGGGCGGGAGCTACTCGACACGCCTGAGCGCATCCGCCGGACGCAGCCGTGACGCCCGCCAGCCGCCGAAGGCACCGGCGATCAGACCGCCCGCGACCGCGAGGGCCACCGCCAGGACGATCGTCGTCACACTCACCGGCGCGGTCAGCGCGACCTCCAGGGACTTCGCCGCCTGCCGGCCGGGGCCGCCGCCGAAGGCGCCTCCACCGAAGCCGCCGCCGCCCGGGCGGGTGCCGCCACCGCCACCGCCGCCCAACTGCGCCTGCAGCGTGGGGCTCACGGAGGTGACGACGTACGCGCCCGCCAAGCCCAGCGCGATACCCAGCGCACCGCCCAGCAGCCCGTTCACCATGGCCTCGCCGACCACCTGCCGGGTCACCCGTCCCGACTTCCAGCCCAGGGCCTTCAGCGTGCCGAACTCACGTACGCGGCGGGACACCGCGGACGAGGTCAGCAGGCCCGCCACCAGGAACGCCGCGATGAGCACGGCGATCGAGAGCCACTTGCCGACATTGGTGGCGAGGGAGGACGCCGTGGACAGGGAGCCCGAGACCGTCTTCGCGAGGTCCGACGACGTGGTGACCGTCGTACCCGAGACGTTCTTCTGGATCGTCGACTTGACGGAGTCGATCTGCTGGGAGTCCGTCGCCTTGACGTAGATCGTGGTGACCTTGTTCTTCTCACCGGCCAGCGTCTGCGCCTGCTGCAGCGGGATGTACAGGTTGGCCGCCGAGTCACCGCTGTCCGCCGTCGCGATGCCGATCACCTTGAACTTGACGCTCTTGATGGTGACCGTGGAACCGACCTTGTACTTCTTCTCCTTGGCGTACGCGGAGTCGGCGACGACGACCTTGGCGTCGGTCTCCGTCGTCTTGAAGGTACGGCCACTGGTGATCTTCGACGAGGTCAGCGGGCCCAGACCGGTCCTGGTGACGTCGGTGCCGTAGACCGAGTACGTGTTGAGGCTGAAGTCGGCGCCGCCGCCGCGTACTTCACCCTGGGGAGCCCCGGTGCCGCCGTTGCCCTGGCCACGGCCGCCGCCCGCGCCGCCGGAGTTCGGGTTCTGCTGGAACTGGCCCCGGGTGAACTGGCCGCTGACCTTCACCACGTTGAGGCTCAGCCCGCCCACCGCGGAGGAGACGCCCTTCTGGCTGCCGACCTTGGTCACGGTGGAGGAGGCGAGGGTGGTGAAGCCCTGCACGATGACCCGGTCGCTGCTCTGCGTCGAGGAGCTGCCGTTGTTCTGCGCGTCGAACTGGAAGCGCGGACGCTGGGAGCTGTCGGCGGTCGGGGTGGCCGCCTTGCTGACCGTCATGTCCGTGCCCAGGCCGTAGAGGGACTGGAGGACCTTGTCCTGTGCCTTCCCCATGCCGTTGGACACGGAGTTGACCACGATGACCAGCGCGATGCCCAGCGCGAGACCGGAGGCGACGACGAGGGCCGCCTTTCTGCGGCGGCGCAGTTCGCGCCTCAGGTAGGTGAAGAACATGGCCGCAAGGTAGGGACGGCGCGTGATGACTCGATAAGGCCGAAATAAGAGATGCATGAGAAGGCTGTGGCGGACCTCGGAAAGGCCCCGGAAAACACCGATACCGCCCCTGGGGGCGGCATCGGAGAGCTGTGGACTGCCGGTGGGTCAGACGGCCGAGCCCGCCTTCCAGTCCGCCCAGCTCAGGTTCCAGCCGTTGAGGCCGTTGTCCGGCTGGACGATCTTGTCGCCGGTGTTGGAGACGACCACGACGTCACCGATGATCGAGTGGGTGTACATCCAGTAGGCCGGCGTGCTGGTGTCGTTGGCGCCCTTGGTGTCGGACAGGCCCACGCAGCCGTGGCTGGTGTTGACCGAGCCGAAGATCGACTTCGCGCCCCAGTAGTTGCCGTGCAGGAAGGTGCCGGAGTTGGTGAGCCGGATGGCGTGCGGCACGTCCTTGATGTCGTACTCGGCCTTGCCGTCGTTGTCGGTGAAGCCGACGGTCGTGCCGTTCATCCGGGTCTGCTTGTACTTCTCCGACATCACCATGACGCCGTTGTACGTGGTGTGCTCCGGCGAACCGGCCGAGATCGGGATGGTCTTGATCGTCTTGCCGTCCTGCGTGACCTTCATCTGCTTGGTCTTGGCGTCGACGTAGGAGACCTGGTTGCGGCCGATGTGGAAGGTGACCGTCTTCTGCTGCACCCCGTAGACACCGGAGGCGCCCTCGACACCGTCGAGCGCCAGCTTCAGCGTGATGGTGGAGTTCTCCTTCCAGTACTCCTCGGGGCGGAAGTCGAGGCGGTTGGCGCCGAACCAGTGCCCGACGACCTCCTGGCCGCTGCTGGACGAGACCGTGATGCCCTTCTGGACCGCGGCCTTGTTGGCGATCGCCTTGTTGAAGTTGATCGACACCGGCATGCCCACGCCGACGGTCGAACCGGCCTCGGGGGTGAAGTTGCCTATGAAGCTGTTGGCCGGGGAGACCGTGGTGAACGAGGCGTTCTCGTGGGCCTCCAGACCCTTGGAGTCCTTCGCGGTCGCCGCCACCTTGTAGGTGGTCGAGCGCTCCAGCTGGGCGGTCGGCTTCCAGCTGCTCTTGTCGGCGGAGAAGGTGCCGGCGACGGCGGTGCCGCTCTCCGTCGTCATGGTCACGCCCGTGAGCGTGCCCTTGCTGACGGTGACGGCCGCGGAGTTGTTGATGGAGGCGTTGGCCGAGCCGTCCTTGGGCGTGATCCTGATGTCGGCCTCGGAGGTCTCCTTGGCCGCCGCCTCGTCGGCCTTGGCCTGAGAGGTGTCCTCCTTCCCGCTGCCGGAGGCCTTGCCGTCGCCGCCGCCGGAACAGGCCGAGAGCACCAGAACCCCGCCGAGCAGTGCGGACGCGACCGTCAGGCCCCTGCGCCGCTTACTGTTCGTCATCACACGCTTCTCCATCGTTGCCGTTTCCCCGAAACCCCGAGAGTTCCCCGTTGACGAACTTCAACGCTAAGGCCGGGCTCTCCCGTTCCACCTTCCCGAGAGGTGTGGGGCACGCCACGTCCGCCGGGGCGGAGGGTGCCGAAGGTGCGGGTGCCGGCCGAACGCGTCTCATGAGACGACGAGACCCCGGACGACGGTTGCCGCCCGGGGTCATGACCTTCCCGAGCCGCTCAGACGGCGCCGCCCTCCTCGTCGTCCTCGTCCACATCATCCTCGTCCAGGTCCCACTCGGGCGAATCGGGGTCGTAGTCGATGGGCTCGCTGGACCAGGAGGCCTGCACCAGCTCCACCCCCGGCACCTCGCCGACCAGGTCGAACGGGTCGACGAGATACGCGAGGGCCTCCGCCGTGTCTTCCGTCACAGCGCCCTCGGCATGGGCCCGCTCGTCGTCCGGCATGTCGGTCTCACCGGCGATCCGCTGCAGCGCGGCCTTGGTGACCTCGTCGGCGTCGTCGATCTCGACGACGAGATCCACCCGAAGCCGTACAAAACGTGATGTCTCTTCAGTGCTCATGGCGCGAGCGTACGACCCATTCCTCCCGTGACTTTCCCGTGACCCGCGCCTTTCACTAACATCGGCCCACACGGCCAATTCGCCGACGCCACAAGGGGATCGATATTCCGTGTCATCCGCTCGCCGCCCGTTGCTGACCGCCACCGCCGCAGCCACCCTGCTGGGCGCCCTGTGGTTCGTCCCGTCCGCCAACGCGACCCAGGACAGCCCGGCGAGAACACAGCCCTCCCCCACGGCGACGACGCAGGCCAGGGCCACTTCGGCGACGAGTCCGAGCGACACCGGGACGACCGCCGACGACACCGTGCTCGCCGACACGGGCGCCTTCGACACGACCCCGTACGTCATCGGCGGGACCGCGTTCCTCACGCTCGGTGCGGGCTTCGTGGTCTATTCGGTCCGCCGTGAACGCCTCGGCTTTTAAACCTGCTTGACGATTTCTTGGCGCAACCTTCATAGTCCGATCATGAAGAGATCATCGGGCGTGCGCACAGCCGCCACGGTCACCGTGAGCGCCCTGTCGCTCGCCCTCGTCACGGGATGCGGCGGCAGCTCCGGTCCGGACGAGGCGAAGGACTCCTCGGCGGGCAAGGGCTCCTCCACCACCGCGGCCGCGAAGGCGTACACGGCGGCCGAGCTGGAGAAGCTCGTCATCGCCAAGGGGGACGTGGCCGGCTACGACGTCCGGTCGGCCGACGCCGGCGGCGAGTACGCCGCCTCCAAGGACCTGGTGAAGGTCACGGACGCCAAGTGCGCCCCGATCGCCTACATCATCACCGGCTTCGCACCGGGCGACACGACCTCGTACGCGCACCGCATGGTGACCCGGGCGAGCGACCAGCCCTCCCCGACGGGCACCTCGGACGAGGATCTCGAGAACGCGATGAACGGCCTCGACGACTTCCTGAACTCCACGATGACGATCGTCTCCCTCTCCTCCTACGACGGCGGGGGCGCGCGGGAGACGATGAAGTCCGTGTCCGCCGCGGTGAGCGGCTGCGCCGGAGGCTTCACCGTCTCCGCGAAGGGCCAGGACACCCAGAAGTTCACCAAGGTCGCCGAGGAGAAGTCCGCCGCCACCGCCGACGAGTCGGTCGCCTTCGAGGTGACGGGCAGGACGGAGGGCGAGAACCAGGTCGTCCACGCCGTGGTCGCCCGCCACGGCTCCACGATCGCCACGTACTACTCGATCAGCCTGGCCGCGATGGCCGGCAAGAAGAGCGACTACAGCGTCCCGGCCGAGGTGATGAAGGCCCAGGCGGCCAAGCTGAAGTAGGAGGGAGGGCCCCTGCCCCACAGGGCCCCACCTCTTTCCTGTTTCCTACGACCGCTCGACCACTCGACTACCGCAGCGGGCCGGTGACGGTCTCGACGGCGGCGACCAGCTTGCCCTCGCGCACGAACGCGTCCGCGGCCGCGAGGTCGGGCGCCAGGAACCGGTCGGGGCCCGGCCCCGCGACCCCGGCGGCCCGCGCGGCCCCGATGGCGGCCCGCGAGGCGGGCGCCGGGGTCAGCCCCTCCCTCAACTCGATGGCCCGGGTGGCGGCGTAGAGCTCGATGGCGACGACCCGGGCGAGGTTGCCGACGGCGGTCCGCAGCTTGCGCGCGGCGGACCAGCCCATGGAGACGTGGTCCTCCTGCATGGCGGAGGAGGGAATGGAGTCGGCCGAGGCCGGGACCGCCAGCCGCTTCATCTCACTGACCAACGCGGCCTGCGTGTACTGGGCGATCATGAGCCCGGAGTCCACACCGGCGTCGTCCGCGAGGAACGGCGGCAGCCCGTGGCTCCGGTTCTTGTCGAGCAGCCGGTCGGTGCGGCGCTCGGCGATGGAGGCGAGGTCGGCGGCCGCGATGGCGAGGAAGTCGAGGACGTACGCCACCGGGGCACCGTGGAAGTTGCCGTTGGACTCGACCCGCCCGTCGGGCAGTACGACGGGATTGTCGACGGCGGAGGCGAGTTCCCGCTCGGCGACGAGACGTGCGTGCGCGAGGGTGTCCCGGCCGGCCCCGGCGACCTGCGGAGCGCACCGCACGGAATAGGCGTCCTGGACCCGCGGAGCGTCGTCCTGGTGATGCCCGGTGAGCTCCGAACCCTTCAGTACGGCCAGCATGTTGGCGGCGGAGGCGGCCTGCCCCGGGTGCGGCCGGATGGCGTGCAGTTCGGGGGCGAGCACCTTGTCCGTGCCGAGCAGCGCCTCGAGGCTCAACGCGGCACTGACGTCGGCGGACTTGTAGAGCATGTCGAGGTCGGCGAGGGCCATGACGAGCATGCCGAGCATGCCGTCGGTGCCGTTGAGCAGCGCGAGCCCCTCCTTCTCCCGCAGCTCGACGGGCACGATGCCGTGCTCGGCGAGCAGCTCACCGGCAGGCCGCACGACTCCGTCCGGCCCTTCGGCGTCCCCCTCGCCCATGAGGGTCAGGGCGCAGTGCGAGAGCGGTGCGAGATCTCCCGAGCAGCCGAGCGACCCGTATTCGTGTACGACGGGAGTGATCCCGGCGTTGAGCACGTCGGCCATGGTCCGGGCGACCTCGGGCCGTACGCCCGTGTGTCCCGAGCAGACGGTCTTGAGCCGCAGGAACATCAGGGCCCGTACGACCTCCCGCTCCACCCGCGGTCCCAGCCCGGCCGCGTGCGAGCGGACGATGTTGCGCTGCAGCTGGGCGCGGAGCTCCTGGCTGATGTGCCGGGTCGCCAGGGCACCGAAGCCGGTGCTGACGCCGTAGACCGGCTCGGGCTTGGCCGCCAGCGCGTCCACGATCTCCCGGGCGGCCGCGAGGGCGGCCACCGCCTCGTCCGCCAGCTCGATGCGAGCGCCGCCGCGGGCCACGGCAAGAACGTCGGACGCGGTGACACCCGTCGTCCCCACCACCACAGTGTGCATATCCATATTCAGGAGCGTACGCACTGAAGACGAGAATGTCACCAGTGGGTGGCCGGTACGCCCCTTACATGGTCGAGGCGTTGCGGCCCGTCCGGCGTTTGAGGACGAGGCCGTTGGGGCCGAAGCGGGGGTCCGGGGGCGGCAGCCCCCAGGCGGTCAGGTGGGCCGGCCCCGGAAGCGGCGGCGTTCCGGGCTCTCCCCGGAGGGGCCCGCGTCGGCCAACCGCACGACCGGATCGTCGGGCCCCTCCCGCCCCGCCACCACCGGCTTCCCCGCGCGCAGCGCCTTCGCCCGGTACTGGGCCGCGTCCGCCAGCCGGAACAGCCGGCGGGCCGAGCGGACCGGCCCGATCGCGTCCTCCGTGGAGGCGACCCCGCACGCCACCCCCTCCCCCAGCTCCAGCTCACCGGCCCGGCGGCACAGTTCGTCCGCGGCCTTGACCACCTCGTCCGCGGACGGCCCGACCGCGAGCAGACAGAACTCGTCACCGCCCAGGCGAGCGGCCAGCGCCCCCGGCAGCATCGCGCCGCACAGGGAGAGGACGGACCCGAAGCGTTCGAGCAGCCGGTCGCCCACCGCGTGCCCCCGGGTGTCGTTGACCCGCTTCAGCCCGTTCAGGTCGCACACCACCAGGCTGACGACCGTCCCGTCGGCCCGGTGCCGCTCGATGGCCTCGTCCAGCCGCACATCCACCGCCCGCCGGTTGGCGAGCCCGGTGAGCGCGTCGGTGTAGGCCAGCCGTCTCGCCTCCTCCAGCCGCTCCGCCTGCGCGATCCCCGCGGCGACGACCGCCGCCAGCACGGTCGCGAAGTCGGCGTCCCCCCGGTCGAAGACGGGCACCCCGGCGGGCCGGGCGACATACAGCTCGCCCCACGCCCGCCCGTTCAGCACGATCGGCGCGACCACACAGCAGCCGCGCCCCCGGCGCCGTAGCGCGGCGACGCGCTGATGGACGTATCCCGGCCGCCGCCCCGCCGCGGGCCCCTCGGCCGTCTCGACCCACGCGTTGGGCTCACCGCCCCCGGCCCACCGCTCGTGCAGGAACTCGGTGATCTCGGGGAACTGGTGCACCGGGTACGACTCGTCCTCCGGGAACTCGTCCTCGCCCTCGGCCCGCTCCCCCACGTTGACGAGGACCCTGAGCCGGCCGAGCTCCCGCTCCCACACCGACAGCGCGGCGAAACTCCCGCCCAGCGCCCGGCACGCCCCGACGGCCGCCGCACGCCACGCCCCACGCGAACCGTGGGCCGCCGCCATGCCCTGCGCCAACGCGACGACAGCCGACAGCCGCTTGTCCTCACCCATCACTCCAGGTTAGGGAGGTTTCGGACGTTTCGTACTTCCGGGTACGGCGGTGGGGTGACCCCGTGACGCGCTCCCGTGGGGCTCACTCACCGGGCCACCGGGGCTCGCGCTTCTCGTTGAACGCCGCGACCCCCTCGGCCCGGTCCCCCGAGAACGCCACCGCGCGCCACGCCGCGTCCTCGACCTCCAGCCCGGCCCGCAGATCCAGGCCGTGGCCCAGCCGCAGCGCCCGCTTCGCCGCGCGCAGCCCCACCGGCGAGTTCGCGGCGATACGGGCGGCCAGCGCCAGCGCCTCCGCGCGGTCCCGCCCCTCCTCGACCAGCTCGTCCACCAGCCCCAGCTCCCGCGCCTCGGCCGCCTCCAGCCGACGCGCGGTGAAGATCAGCTCGGCGGCCCGCGCCGCCCCGACCCGTCGCGGCAGCAGCTGCGTACCGCCGCCGCCGGGGATGACGCCGACGGACACCTCCGGCAGCCCCACCACGGCCGTGCGGTCCGCCACGATCAGGTCGCAGGACAGCGCCAGCTCGAAGCCGCCGCCGAGGGCGAATCCGTGCACCGCGGCGATCGTCGGCACCGGCAGCTCCAGCACGCCCGTGTACGCGCCCCGGGCCACGGGCCGCTGCCGCACCAGATCGGCGTCGCTGAAGGAGTTCCGCTCCTTCAGGTCCGCCCCGACACAGAACGCCCGCTCATGCGTCGAGGTCACCACGACCACCCGTACGTCCCGGTCGGCGCCCAGCGCGGCGCAGGCGGCCGCGATCGAGCGGGCCATCTCCGTCGACACGGCGTTCATGGCCTTGGGCCGGTCCAGGACCAGCTCCGCGACATGCCCGGGGCCCCCGGCGCCCTCGGCGTCCCCGTCGCCGTGTCGCCGTACCGCCACGAACTCCCCGTACCGCCGCTCCTCGCCCATGACGCCCTCCGGTTAACGCGGGTTAACATACTTCGGCTCGATCATCGCAGCACAGGCGCGGGAGTGGGAAGGCCGCACCTGGTTCCCGCGCCCGGTTCCCCCGACCGGTTCCCGCGCCCGGTTCCCGCGTCGCCGCCCGGCACCCCGTTCGAGTGACATCCCGCCCAACTCCTCCCCCACCGCCCATGGCAGCGCATAACGTGCGTCCGCCACGGCGCACAGGGGGCGCGAGCGCAGGGGGAGGACCGGATGACGGAAACACTGACCAGGCCGGAGACGGACACCGAACGCGGGGTGGAGCCGGCCACCGCCGCACCGCACCTCTTCGGTCCCCGCGGCCGTCACCGCAGGCCCCGCCCCCGCAAGGTGCTGTTCGCCGTCGGCGGTCTCGCGCTGGCCGCCGGCGTGCTGAGTCTCGTACGGATGGCTCCCGAGTCCGGCGTCGGCGGGCCCGGTACGGCGGAGGCCGGTCCCCACGACGACCAGGCCACCGTGGGGACCGACCGGGCGACCGACACCGCCGCCACGGTGAGTCCGTCCTCGACCTCGGTGATGGGCGGCGTGAGCGCGACCCCGACCACGACCTCGACGGTCGTGCCGGCGGCGACGGCGACCGCGTCCCCGTCGGCGACACGGCCCGGAGCCGTCGTCACCCCGCGGGCCCCCGGCACCCCGGACACGACGACCATCCCGGAGGCCCCCAACACGCCCACCCCGACACCGGCCGCGCCCCACGCGTCGGCGTCGGCTCCGGCCACCCCGCAGCCGTCCCCGAGCCGGAGCACGCCCCCGCCCCCCACCGCACAACCGCCCCAGCCGGGCCTGTGCGTCCCCCTGGTGGGCCTGTGCGTGGCCCCACTCGGACACTGAGCAACCGACCAGGCCCTCCACGACAGCCCCTGGGCCACCCCCAGGGCCTGTCGCGACAGCCCCTAGGCCTGCTGCGCCCGCCGGGTCAGCAGCCAGGGCTCGACCACGCCCAGCCCACGCACCGGTCGCTGCCACATCGGCTGGAGGGCGAAGCGGTACGTCGGGGGCTCCTCGCCCTCCTTCTCCGCGGCCGCCGCGGCCTCGGCCGCCTCCGCCTCGGAGACCGGGGCCTCGCCGGTGCGGATCAGGTCCTGGGCGAAGTCGGCATCGACCAGGACGGCGTCCCGGGGAGCTATCGAGGTCAGCCGGGAGGCCAGGTTGACCGTCGTACCGAACACATCGCCCATACGGGTGGTGACGGTCCCGAAGGCGATGCCCACCCGCAGCTCGGGCATGGTCTCGTCGTTCGCCATCGTCTCGATGAGCCGAAGCGCGATCTCGGCCGCGACCCCGCAGTCGTCCGCCACGTACAGCACCTCGTCGCCGAGGGTCTTGATGAGACGTCCGCCGTGCGCGGCGACCAGGTCCGCGCAGGTCGTCTCGAAGGCCTCGACGAGTTCGCCGAGCTCCTCCTCCTCCATCCGGCGCGTCAGCCGCGTGAACCCGACCAGATCGGCGAAGCCGACGGCGAGCCGCCGGTCCACCATCTCCTCGTCGTCGGCCGCCTGCACGACCCGGCCGGCGGACGCGGCGAGCTGCCGGCGCCAGACGTAGACCAGGAACTCCTCCAGCTCGGGCAGGAGCAGCTCGACGATCGGGTACGTCACCTCGGTGCGGGTCATCCCCGGCTCGGGGGGCTCGGTCAGGCCCTCCAGGAAGGAGTCGATCTGCCACTCGGCGAGCCGGGCCGTCGTCTGGCCGGTGGAACGGGCTACCTGCACGGCCATCGCCTCGCTCAGCAGCCCCGCCTCGACCAGACCGGACAGCCGGCGCAGGGCGAGGACGTCCGCCTCCGTGAGCGCCTTCGCCTGGCCGATGTCGGCGAAGCCCATGGCCCGCCAGAAGCGCGTCGCCAGCTCCACGGAGACACCGGCGCTGCGGGCCGCCTGGAAGGGGGTGTAGCGCCGCTCGGCGCCGAGGATGAGGTGTTCGAGGCGCAGGGCGAGCGGGTCCTCGCCGGGGTCGGCGGCGTCCGCGCCCTCGCCGGAGCCGGTGTCGTCGACGGTCACGCCTGCTGCCCTTCCGATCTGCTGCGGTCAGGTATCGACCGGCCTCAACTGTACGGCAGGTGTGCGGTAGCTCACGTCCCCCCGAGTGGGGGCTGGTCGCACGGTTCCCCGCGCCCCTGGGGCGTCACACCTACGCGGGTCGCAGGTGGACGATGTCTCCCGCCCCTACCGGAGCCTGTACACCGTCCTCCGTCGCGATCACCAGTCGTCCGTCTCCGTCGATCGCCACCGCCTCCCCGACCACCGACCGGTCGCCCGGCAACTCCGCTCGTACTGTCCGTCCCAGCGTCGCGCATCCTGCCGCGTACGTCTCCTGGAGACCGCTCACCGCCGGGTCGCCCGCGGCCTCGCGCCACCGTCCGTACCACTCCTCCAGGGACCGCAGTACGGCCCTCAGCAGCGGGTCCCGGTCCGTGCTGACCGCTCCGGCCAGGGCCAGGGAGCCCGCCCCCGGCACCGGCAGTTCGTCGGCTCGCAGGCTGACGTTGACGCCGACTCCGACGACCACTCCCTGATCCCCCGCCCGCTCGGCCAGGATCCCGCCGGCCTTGCGTTCCTCGCCGCCCACGGTCACCAGCAGGTCGTTCGGCCACTTGAGTGCCGTGTCGACGCCGGCCGCCCGGGACAGGCCCGTGGCCACCGCGACCCCCGTGAGCAGCGGGAGCCAGCCCCACCGGGCCACCGGGACCTCGGCCGGGTTCAGCAGCACGGAGAAGAAGAGGCCGGAGCGGGCCGGGGCCGTCCACCGGCGGTCCAGACGGCCGCGGCCGGAGGTCTGCTCCTCGGCGACCAGGACGGAGCCCTCGGCCGCCTTGCCGGAGGCGGCGAGCGCGACCAGGTCGGAGTTGGTGGAGCCGGTGCCGCGGACGATCTCCAGCTCGTGCCACAGCCCGCCCTCCCGCACGAGCCCGCGCCGCAGCGCGGCGGCGTTGAGGGGAGGCCGGTCCAGATCGGACCAACGGCTGTCGTCTGATGCATCTCGCGGCGTCATGCAAGCCACCCTAGGTGTGTGAAACGCCGCACTGCTGATTCGTAGGTGCACCACTACTCTACGGATGAGTAACCGTCCCCCCTTTTGAGCAGGCAGGGAGCCGCGATCCCGATGTCCGAGCCGGAAGAGATCGACATCCACACCACCGCGGGCAAGCTCGCGGACCTTCAGCGTCGCATCGACGAAGCGACGCACGCCGGCTCGGCACGCGCCGTCGAAAAGCAGCACGCCAAGGGCAAGCTGACGGCCCGTGAGCGCATCGAGCTCCTCCTGGACGAGGGTTCCTTCGTCGAGCTGGACGAGTTCGCCCGGCACCGGTCGACGAACTTCGGGCTGGAGAACAACCGCCCGTACGGTGACGGGGTGGTCACCGGCTACGGCACGGTGGACGGCCGCCCGGTCGCCGTCTTCTCCCAGGACTTCACCGTCTTCGGTGGCGCCCTGGGCGAGGTCTACGGCCAGAAGATCGTCAAGGTCATGGACTTCGCGCTGAAGACCGGCTGCCCGGTCATCGGAATCAACGACTCCGGCGGCGCCCGTATCCAGGAAGGCGTGGCCTCCCTGGGCGCGTACGGCGAGATCTTCCGCCGCAACACCCACGCGAGCGGTGTGATCCCGCAGATCAGCCTGGTCGTCGGCCCGTGCGCGGGCGGAGCGGTCTACTCCCCGGCGATCACCGACTTCACGGTGATGGTCGACCAGACCTCGCACATGTTCATCACCGGGCCGGACGTCATCAAGACGGTCACCGGCGAGGACGTGGGCTTCGAGGAGCTGGGCGGCGCCCGCACCCACAACTCGACCTCCGGCGTGGCCCACCACATGGCGGGCGACGAGAAGGACGCGATCGAGTACATCAAGCAGCTGCTGTCGTACCTGCCGTCCAACAACCTCGCCGAGGCGCCGGTCTTCCCGGAGGAGGCCGACCTGACGGTCACCGCCGAGGACCTGGAGCTGGACACGCTGGTCCCCGACAGCGCCAACCAGCCGTACGACATCCGCACGGTGGTCGAACACGTGCTGGACGACGCCGAGTTCTTCGAGACGCAGGCGCTGTTCGCGCCCAACATCGTCACCGGCTACGGCCGGGTCGAGGGCCACCCGGTGGGCATCGTCGCCAACCAGCCGATGCAGTACGCCGGCTGTCTGGACATCAACGCCTCCGAGAAGGCGGCCCGCTTCGTCCGCACCTGCGACGCCTTCAACGTGCCGGTCATCACCTTCGTGGACGTACCCGGCTTCCTCCCGGGCGTCGACCAGGAGCACACCGGCATCATCCGCCGCGGCGCCAAGCTGATCTACGCCTACGCGGAGGCGACCGTCCCCCTGATCACGGTCATCACCCGCAAGGCCTTCGGCGGCGCCTACGACGTCATGGGCTCCAAGCACCTGGGCGCCGACCTCAACCTCGCCTGGCCCACCGCCCAGATCGCCGTCATGGGCGCCCAGGGCGCGGTCAACATCCTGCACCGGCGCACGATCGCCGAGGCGGAGACGAACGGCGAGTCCGCGGAGAACGCGGAGACGGTCCGCGCCCGCCTGATCCAGGAGTACGAGGACACCCTCCTCAACCCCTACATCGCGGCCGAGCGCGGCTATGTCGACGCGGTGATCATGCCGTCCGACACCCGCGCCCACATCGTCCGCGGTCTGCGCCAGCTCCGCACCAAGCGGGAGTCCCTGCCCCCGAAGAAGCACGGCAACATCCCCCTCTAGGAGCCGCTGTGAACATCAAGGTCGTACGGGGCAACCCGACCCCGGAGGAGCTGGCCGCCGCCCTGGCGGTGGTCAGAGCCCGCGCGGTGGCCGCGTCCGCCACCACGCCGGGCGCCGCGCAGCACAAGGACGCCTGGTCCGACCCGTCGAGAATCGCGAACCACCGCCTGCCCCAGCCGGGGCCGACCTCCTGGAGCCGCACCTACTGGCCGGGCTGAGCGGAGGTCCTTGAGGGGCGCGGGGAACCGCGCACGGCAGGACAGCGCCGGGCCCAACTTGAGTACGTGTACTCAGGCGCCGTGGCCCGGCAAGGCCGCACGCTGGACACATGCTGTGGTCCGACCCCGAGAACGAGCCCCCCGAGGAACTGCGCGACACGCAGGACATGCTGCGCAGACTCGGCGTTCTCATGGCCCTGGCCATGGTCCTGGCGATGGTGGTGATCGGACTACGCTGACCGTATGACCGACCACCCGCGCCGCCTCATCCTCGCCTCGCAGTCCCCCGCCCGGCTGAACCTGCTCCGCCAGGCGGGTCTCGCCCCCGAGGTCATCGTCAGCGGCGTCGACGAGGACGCCGTCACCGCGCCCACCCCCGCCGAGCTGGCCCTCGCCCTCGCGGAAGCCAAGGCATCGGTCGTCGCCGCGCTGCCGGAGGCGACGGGCGCCCTGGTCATCGGCTGCGACTCGGTACTGGAGCTGGACGGCCAGGCCCTCGGCAAGCCCGCCGACGCGGAGGAGGCGACGTCCCGCTGGAAGTCGATGCGCGGACGGGCCGGGGTGCTCCAGACCGGCCACTGCGTCTGGGACACGGCCGGCAAGCGGTACGTGTCGGGCACGGCCTCCACCGTCGTCCGTTTCGGCGACCCCACCGACGAGGAGATCGCCGCCTACGTCGCCTCGGGCGAACCCCTCCATGTCGCGGGCGCGTTCACCCTGGACGGCCGTAGCGCGCCGTTCATCGAGGGCATCGACGGCGACCACGGCAACGTGATCGGCCTGAGCCTCCCCCTCGTACGCAAACTACTGAGCCAACTGGGTGTGGGCATCACGGAGTTGTGGGCGCCGGCGGAGAAGTGACGGGCGCGTCCTCGTCACCGTCACCACCCTCGGGATCCGGCTCCTCGACCGGCGCGGCCGCCTCACCGGGTTGCGCCGGAAGGTCGTAGGACATCAGCAGCAGCACGATCAGCGCCAGTACGACGATCATGAACACGAACGCGGGCCAGCCGACCAGGCCCCACACCAGCGCCCCCAGCAGGCCGTGCACGACCGCCGCGCTGATCAGCAGGATGCGGCCGAGGCCGACCGGGGGGCGGTTCCGTAGCGCGACCAGGAGTGCGACCAGGCCGCACAGGGCGTAGTAGAGGCCGAAGACGATGCCGCCGATCTTCGAGGACATCGACATCGTGTCCGGGTCGAGCCCGGCCAGGGACATGTCCTGACGGTCCACCACGACCCCCAGGAACCAGTTGAGCGCCGCCACGCCGAACGCCTCGGCGAAGAGCACGATCGCCACCACCCACGCCACCGGTCTGCGCACCACCGGTCCACCCCCTCTCGAGCCGAGCCGTCGTCACCGTGTCCACCGTCAGGACATCGCGAACGCTACTAACGGGTAAACCCCGGGACAAGGGTTCTGCGGACCGCAAAGAATCATTGGGCCATTCGTAGGGACTCCACAAAGAAACGGAGTGGCCCGCAGCACGCTCTCACAGAGACCTTGACCACATGGGAGAGCTAGGGTTGCCGGGAGGAGTCGTGCGTACCTAGGTGCGACAAGGGATTTCACGGGTCGAGCGGGCCTGGTATCACGCTCCGTGTGGGCAAGCTCACCACTGGGGACGGGTCGAAGTGCCGTGTCGGCAGTCCCTAAACTCGGCTTGTTTCAAGGAGGGAGCCTCAATCGTGCGCAAGGTGCTCATCGCCAACCGTGGCGAAATCGCTGTCCGCGTGGCCCGCGCCTGTCGGGACGCCGGCATCGCGAGCGTGGCCGTCTACGCCGACCCGGACCGGGACGCTCTGCATGTCCGCGCCGCGGATGAGGCGTTCGCCCTGGGCGGTGACACCCCGGCCACCAGCTACCTGGACATCCAGAAAGTGCTGAACGCGGCGCGCGAGTCGGGCGCCGACGTCATCCACCCGGGCTACGGCTTCCTCTCGGAGAACGCCGAGTTCGCCCAGGCGGTCCTGGACGCCGGTCTGATCTGGATCGGCCCGCCCCCGCAGGCCATCCGCGACCTCGGCGACAAGGTCGCCGCCCGCCACATCGCGCAGCGCGCCGGCGCACCCCTGGTGGCCGGCACCCCCGACCCGGTCTCCGGCGCCGACGAGGTCGTCGCCTTCGCCGAGGAGCACGGCCTGCCGATCGCGATCAAGGCGGCCTTCGGCGGCGGCGGCCGCGGCCTGAAGGTCGCCCGCACCCTCGAAGAGGTCCCCGAGCTGTACGACTCGGCGGTCCGTGAGGCGGTCGCCGCGTTCGGCCGCGGTGAGTGCTTCGTCGAGCGCTACCTGGACAAGCCGCGCCACGTGGAGACGCAGTGCCTGGCCGACACCCACGGCAACGTGGTCGTCGTGTCGACCCGCGACTGCTCGCTGCAGCGCCGCCACCAGAAGCTGGTCGAGGAGGCCCCCGCGCCCTTCCTCTCCGACGCCCAGGTCCAGGAGCTGTACTCCTCGTCCAAGGCGATCCTCAAGGAGGCCGGCTACGTCGGCGCGGGCACCGTCGAGTTCCTGGTCGGCCTCGACGGCACGATCTCCTTCCTGGAGGTCAACACCCGCCTCCAGGTCGAGCACCCGGTCACCGAGGAGGTCGCCGGCATCGACCTGGTCCGCGAGATGTTCCGCATCGCCGACGGCGAGGAACTCGGCTACGGCGACCCCGAACTGCGCGGTCACTCCTTCGAGTTCCGTATCAACGGCGAGGACCCGGGCCGCAACTTCCTGCCCGCCCCCGGCACGGTCACCAGGTTCGAGGCCCCGTCCGGCCCCGGTGTCCGCCTGGACGCGGGTGTCGAGTCCGGCAGTGTCATCGGCCCGGCCTGGGACTCCCTCCTCGCCAAGCTGATCGTCACCGGCGCCACCCGCGAGCAGGCCCTGCAGCGCGCCGCCCGCGCCCTGGAGGAGTTCACGGTCGAGGGCATGGCCACCGCCATCCCCTTCCACCGCGCGGTCGTCAAGGACCCGGCCTTCGCCCCCGAACTGACCGGCAGCCAGGACCCGTTCACCGTCCACACCCGCTGGATCGAGACCGAGTTCGTCAACGAGATCAAGCCCTTCGCGGCCGCCGCCGACACCGAGACGGACGAGGACCCGGACCGCGAGACGATCGTCGTCGAGGTCGGCGGCAAGCGTCTGGAGGTCTCCCTCCCGTCCAGCCTGGGCATGTCCCTGGCCCGCACCGGCCTCGCGGCGGGCGCCAAGCCCAAGCGCCGCGCGGCCAAGAAGTCCGGCCCGGTCGCCTCGGGCGACACCCTCGCGTCCCCGATGCAGGGCACGATCGTCAAGGTCGCGGTCGAGGAGGGCCAGGAGGTCAAGGAGGGCGACCTGGTCGTCGTCCTGGAAGCGATGAAGATGGAACAGCCCCTCAACGCCCACAGGTCGGGCACCATCAAGGGCCTGAGCCTGGAGGTCGGCGCGTCCATCAGCTCCGGCGCCGCGATCTGCGAGATCAAGGACTGACGGGGAGCCTCTCCGGAAGGGGACGCCCCCGCCGGGGCCCCCTTCTCCCCTACGGCGTTCCGAGGCGCCCGGTGGACCTGAGCAGTAGGTCCACCGGGCGCCTCGGCATTTCCCCCGTTCTCCGTCCCCCGAGCGGAGTACACAATCCAGTGAAGCGAGCGGACACCGCGCCGACCACCCGTCAATTCTGAGGGGTCGCGACATATCGCCACGCCCCCGGCGCGCTCCCCCACCCTGCACCGCCGCCCGCTTCAGTCCGTGAGCAGCCCCAGGTCCCGCCCCCGCCGCAGCAGCGCGGCCGTGTGTCCCGCCTCCAGCTTCCGGTGCAGGGAGGCGATGTAGCCCCGCACGGTCACCGGCGACAAGCCCATCAGCCGGGCCGCCTCGGTCGCCGTACACCCGTCGTGGAGGTGGCGCAGGGTCCGGTGCTCCTGCTCGGTGACGCCGTGTAAGCGGGCGAGGGCACGCGGCCGGGCGAGGTCACGCAACAGAAGCAGCACAGGCCGGCCCGGGCCGTCGGGCGCCACGTACCGCACCTCCACGTCCCGCACCACGAACACCCCGCCGCCCCCCAGCCGTGGATCATCGCCGACGACGGCCAGCAGCCCGGCGGCCACGGCGTTGAGGGCGTACGGCCGCCCGTCCTCGTCCAGGGCGGCGACACCACGCTCCCTCCCCCCGGCAAGGTCCACAGCGACGGCCGCGAGCACCCGCAGCTGCTCCCGCTCACGCAACGACCGCTCCGCCACCGTCAGCTGGATCTGGGCGAATCCGAACAGATCCCGCTCCCGCTCGCTGAAGTCGCCTCCCGAGCGGGTCAGCGCGTACCCGGCGACCGCGTTCCTGTCCGAGCCGGCGGAGGCGACCAGGTGCCGGCGCATACCGAAGGGACGGAAGTCGAGGTTGTAGCAGTGGGTCCGCTGCCACTGCCGGTCCCCCGCGACATCACTCACCCGCCAGGCATCCGGAGCCGGCGTCTCCAGCATGGCGTCGGTGAGCGGATGGTCGAGGGGATGGTCGTAGATGACCATCGGATCCTCGTGGAACGACTCCTGGGGCAGGGAGAGGGCGACCAGATCGCCCACCCCGTCCGCCGGGAGCCGGTAGGCCTGGGCCCCGTCGGCGGGAATGAGCCCGAGCAGCCCGGGCAGCGCCCGCTCCCGCAACTCCCCCACCGTGTCGGCGTCTTCCAGCTCCCGCACGAGCGTCAGCACGCGCAGCGCGTCCGCACCGCTGATGTCCATCGCACTCTCCCGGCGCTGCTCCCGCCCGAGAAGTCCTGCGAACTCCCGAGAAGTCCTGGGCAACAAGCTACGGCCCCGACGGCTCTCGGGAGGTCCGCCCGCACATCCCGATGGGGCATCCTGGAAGCACATGAGGGCGCAGGGGAGAGCAGGTGAGAGGCATGGTGCGCACGACCTCGCCGGAGACCGCCGGTGACCGGGACACCACGGTGCCTCCCGTGCCCGTACGCGCCATGCGTGCCGACGCCCGCCGCAACCACGACCGCCTCCTGGCCGAGGCCCGCGCCTCCTTCTCGGCCCATGGCACCGACGCGTCCCTGGAGGACGTGGCCAGACGCGCCGGCGTCGGCATCGGCACCCTGTACCGCCACTTCCCCAGCCGCCAGGCCCTGTTGAGCGCCGTCTTCGAGGACGCGGTGTCCGACCTGCTGACCCGCTCCCGAGAACTGCTCGACGCCCCGGAGCCCTGCACGGCCCTGGTGACCTGGCTGCGCCGGATCATCGCCCACGCGGGCGAGTACCGGGGACTGGCGCTGGCTCTGATGTCCGTGACGTCCGACGGGACCTCGGCCCTGTCCCGCTGCAGCGGCCCGATCCGCGAGGCGGGCGACGCCCTGCTCACCCGGGCCCAACAGGCGGGCCGGGTCCGCGAGGACGTGGCGATCACCGACCTCCTCCAACTCACCAACGCCATCGCACTGGCGGCGGAGGAGTCCCCCGGAGACACCGAACTGGCGGACCGCCTGCTGAACTTGACGCTGCGGGGCCTGAAGTCGGATTGAGCCGTCGCAGCCCCCAAGGGTGAGGCCTGGGCCCTTCCGATGGAGAAGGGCTTCAACGCCGCCGCATGTCCGCGACCCGGGCCCGCTCAGGCCCCGTCGGCTCCCCCAGAACCGCCGTGCTGCGCAGCCCCGCCCCCGGCAGAGCCCCTCGCCGGGGCCCCGGCAGAGCCACGTCCCGGCGAGCCTGTCGCGGGGGGACGGAATCACCGCCCGCCCCCGAGCCCGCCCCGGAGCCGACCCCTCCCGTCGCGCCGGCGACGGCGATCTGCACACCCTGGTCGGCCAGCGCCTGCAACTCGGTGGCGGCCCGGTCGTCGTGCGGCGGCGGCTCGTCCGTCACCAGGCGCGTGATCACATCCGTGGGCACGGTCTGGAACATCGTGTCCGAGCCGAGCTTGGTGTGATCGGCGAGGACGACGACCTCCGCGGCGGCCTGCACCAGCGCCCGGTCCACCGAGGCGGACAGCATGTTGGACGTGGACAGCCCCCGCTCGGCGGTGAGCCCGCTCCCGGACAGAAAGGCCCGTGAGACCCGCAGCCCCTGCAGGGACTGCTCGGCCCCGCTGCCCACGAGCGCGTAGTTGGAACCACGCAGGGTGCCCCCGGTCATCACGACTTCGACCCGGTTGGCATGGGCCAACGCCTGTGCCACCAACAGGGAGTTGGTGACGACGGTCAGGCCCGGCACCCGCGCGAGCCGACGGGCCAGCTCCTGGGTGGTGGTCCCCGCCCCGACCACGATGGCCTCGCCCTCTTCGACGAAGCCCGCGGCGAGATCGGCGATGGCCGTCTTCTCGGCGGTCGCGAGATGTGACTTCTGCGGAAAGCCGGACTCCCGCGTGAACCCGCCCGGCAATACCGCACCGCCGTGCCGGCGGTCGAGGAGTCCTTCTGCCTCCAGTGCGCGCACGTCCCGCCGTACGGTCACTTCGGAGGTCTGGACGACGCGGGCGAGCTCACGGAGCGACACGGCCCCGTTCGCTCGCACCATTTCGAGGATCAATTGGCGACGTTCTGCAGCGAACACGAAACTGACAGTAACGCGGGCGACCGTCTGCTTTCAGCTGTTTGCGGTGAATAGCAGAAGTTGTTCGCACGCAAGGGCAGGAAGTGGTATAGGGCCTACTCGCCCCGCCTATGCCGTACGCATGCTCGACAACTCCCCGTGACCAGCGAGGAATTGGTTTCGGCCGTCAGACGTCCCCGCCCGACTTACGGGTGTGGAGCTGCCGCGCGACCTCGGCGATCGACCCGGAAAGACTCGGATAGACGGTGAAAGCGTTCGCGATCTGTTCGACCGTCAGATTGTTGTCGACGGCGATCGAGATCGGATGGATCAGTTCCGAAGCACGCGGCGACACGACCACACCGCCGACCACGATCCCCGTCCCGGGCCGGCAGAACAGCTTCACGAACCCGTCCCGGATGCCCTGCATCTTGGCGCGCGGATTGCGCAGCAACGGCAGCTTGACCACCCGGGCGTCGATCTTCCCGGCGTCCACGTCGGCCTGGGTGTACCCCACGGTCGCGATCTCGGGATCGGTGAACACGTTGGACGAGACGGTCTTCAGGTTCAGCGGCGCCACCGCGTCACCCAGGAAGTGGTACATGGCGATACGCCCCTGCATGGCGGCGACCGAGGCCAGCGCGAACACCCCGGTCACATCACCGGCGGCATACACACCGGGGGCCGTGGTCCGCGAGACCTTGTCGGTCCAGATGTGCCCGGACTCCCGCACCCGGACCCCGGCCTCCTCCAGTCCCAGCCCGGCACTGTTCGGAATGGCGCCGACGGCCATCAGACAGTGCGTACCGCTGATGACCCGCCCGTCGGCCAGGGTCACCTCGACCCGGTCGCCCACGCGCTTCGCCGCGGCCGCGCGCGACCGGGCCATGACGTTCATGCCCCGGCGCCGGAAGACGTCCTCCAGCACGGCGGCGGCGTCCGGGTCCTCGCCGGGCAGCACCCGATCACGCGACGAGACGAGCGTGACCTTCGACCCGAGCGCCTGATAGGCACCGGCGAACTCGGCACCGGTGACACCCGACCCGACCACGATGAGCTCTTCCGGCAGCTCGGTCAGGTCGTAGACCTGGGTCCAGTTGAGAATGCGCTCACCGTCGGGCTGGGCGTCGGGGACCTCACGCGGATGCCCACCGGTGGCCAGCAGCACCGCGTCGGCGACCAGGGTCTCCTCGCTCCCGTCGGCCGCCGCCACGACGACCTTCCGGGACCCGTCCAGGGCCTGCATGCCCTGGAGCCGTCCACGCCCCCGCATGACACGGGCGCCGGCCCGGGTGACCGAGGCCGTGATGTCGTGCGACTGGGCGAGGGCCAGCCGCTTCACACGGCGGTTGACCTTGCCCAGATCGACCCCGACCACCCGAGCGGCCTGCTCGAGCGGCGGGGTGTCGTCGGCGACGATGATCCCCAGCTCCTCGTACGAGGAATCGAAGGTGGTCATCACCTCGGCCGTGGCAATGAGAGTCTTCGACGGAACGCAGTCGGTGAGCACCGACGCCCCGCCCAGACCGTCGCAGTCGACGACGGTCACCTCCGCGCCGAGCTGGGCGGCCACCAGGGCCGCCTCGTATCCGCCGGGTCCGCCACCGATGATCACGATCCGAGTCACGTACCCCATTGTCCCGCACCGCTCGAGGTGCTACTGCCCGGGGCCGGGGCAATGGGTTGGCAAGGTGCTCCTGATGCGTCAGGGGCACACGATCCCCCTGCCGTACCCTCGACCCATGTCGCTCTACGCCGCGTACGCCGGCAACCTCGACGCGCGGCTGATGACCCGCCGCGCCCCGCACTCGCCGATGCGTGCGACGGGCTGGCTCAACGGCTGGCGGCTGACGTTCGGGGGCGAGCACATGGGCTGGGAGGGAGCGCTGGCCACCCTGGTCGAGGACCCCCTCTCGCAGGTCTTCGTGGCCCTCTACGACATCGCCCCGCCGGACGAGGAGTCGATGGACCGCTGGGAAGGGGTGGGCCTGGACATCTACCGCCGGATGCGCGTGCGCGTCCACACCCTCGACGGCGAGGAACAGGCCTGGGTCTACGTCCTCAACGGCTACGAGGGCGGCCTCCCGTCGGCCCGCTACCTGGGCGAAGTGGCGGACGCCGCGGAATCGGCGGGCGCCCCCCACGACTACGTGATGGAACTCCGCAAACGCCCTTGCTGACCCCACCCACCCCAACCTCCCGCCCCGCCCCACTCCTCGTTGGAAACGACAAGACAACGATCGCCAACCCGTTGGCTCTGTCATCTACGCGCGTAGGCCGAGAGCGGCTACCCTCAACCGCGTGAACGCATCTCTTCTTCCGGACGACATCCAGGGCGACCCCCACGCCGCCGCCGACGCCGCCGCCACGCGCCTGCGCGAACTGACCGGCGCCGAGACCCATGACGTCGCCCTCGTGATGGGGTCCGGCTGGGCCCCGGCCGTCGACGCCCTCGGCGCCCCCGACGCCGAGTTCCAGGTCACCGAGCTCCCCGGCTTCCCGCCGCCGGCGGTGGCGGGCCACGGCGGCAAGATCCGCTCATACACGATCGGCGAGAAGCGGGCCCTGGTCTTCCTGGGCCGCACCCACTTCTACGAGGGCCGGGGCGTGGCGGCGGTGGCCCACGGCGTCCGCACCGCCGTGGCGGCCGGCAGCAAGACGATCATCCTCACCAACGGCTGCGGCGGCCTCCGCGAGGGCATGCGCCCCGGCCAGCCGGTCCTGATCAGCGACCACATCAACCTCACGGCCACCTCCCCGATCATCGGCGCCAACTTCGTCGACCTGACGGACCTCTACTCCCCCCGCCTGCGCGCCCTGTGCAAGGAGATCGACCCCACCCTGGAAGAGGGCGTCTACGCCCAGTTCCCGGGCCCGCACTACGAGACCCCGGCCGAGATCCGCATGGCCCGCGTCATCGGAGCGGACCTCGTGGGCATGTCCACGGTCCTCGAAGCGATCGCCGCGCGCGAGGCGGGCGCCGAGGTTCTGGGCATCTCCCTCGTGACGAACCTCGCCGCGGGCATGACCGGCGAGCCCCTGAACCACGAGGAGGTCCTCCAGGCCGGCCGCGACAGCGCGACGCGCATGGGCTCCCTCCTGGCCCAGGTACTCGGCCGGCTCTGACGTGACAGGGGGGTCGTAGCGGCACACGGGCCCCCGGCCTCAAGATGGGACCGTCAGCCGCCCGCCGCGCGACCCCGAACCGGCCGCGGGCGCCGCGGCAGCCGCGTACGGCGGGAAGGGGACGGGACGGGGGGTGTCCGCCCGCAGCGGCGGGCGTCCATCCCCCTCGCCCTGCCAAGCACCCGTACCGCCCGACCGAGGACGGACACCCCCCGGCCCGGCCCCGACCCACAACGCACCCGTAGGCGCTACGCCCGCCCCCACCCGACCCGCACCGGCGCCGCAGGCGTCCCGAAACCACGACGGCGCCGCAGGCGTCCCGAAGCCACGACGGCGCCGCACCCACACCACCGCTGGAGACCCGCCGTGCACGACGCACTGATCGCCCGCGCCAAAACCTGGCTCTCCGAGGACCCCGACCCCGAAACCCGCGACGAGCTCGCCAAGCTCATCGAGGCCGGCGACATCGCCGAACTCACGGACCGCTTCGCCGGCACCCTCCAGTTCGGCACCGCGGGCCTCCGCGGCGAACTCGGCGCCGGCCCCATGCGCATGAACCGCAGCGTCGTCATCCGAGCCGCCGCCGGCCTCGCCGCGTACCTCAGGAAGACCGGCCACGACAACGGCCTCGTCGTCATCGGCTACGACGCCCGCCACAAGTCCGCCGACTTCGCGCGGGACACCGCCGCCGTCATGACCGGCGCCGGCCTCAGGGCGGCGGTCCTCCCCCGCCCCCTCCCCACCCCGGTCCTGGCGTACGCCATAAGGCACCTCGGCGCGGCGGCCGGCGTGGAGGTCACCGCCAGCCACAACCCGCCCCGCGACAACGGCTACAAGGTCTACCTCGGCGACGGCTCCCAGATCGTCCCGCCCGCGGACGCGGGCATCGCGGCCGAGATCGAAGCGATCACGTCCCTCGAAGACGTCCCCCGCCCGGAATCAGGCTGGCAGACCCTCGACGACAGCGTCCTCGACGCCTACCTCACCCGCACGGACGCGGTCCTCGCCCCCGACTCCCCCCGCACGGCGCGCACGGTGTACACGGCGATGCACGGCGTCGGCAGGGACACCCTCCTCGCCGCCTTCGCCCGTGCCGGCTTCCCCGCCCCGGAACTGGTCGCCGAACAGGCCGAACCGGACCCCGACTTCCCGACCGTCGCGTTCCCCAACCCGGAGGAGCCCGGCGCGATGGACCTCGCCTTCGCGAAGGCCCGCGAGACGGCCCCCGACCTGATCATCGCGAACGACCCGGACGCGGACCGCTGCGCGGTGGCCGTCAGGACCGCCGACGACTGGCGCATGCTCCGAGGCGACGAGGTGGGCGCCCTCCTCGCCGCCCACCTGGTGGACCGCGGAGCACAGGGCACGTTCGCCGAGTCGATCGTCTCCTCCTCCCTCCTCGGCCGCATCGCCGAGAAGGCCGACCTCCCCTACGAGGAGACCCTCACCGGCTTCAAGTGGATCGCCCGGGTCGAGGGCCTGCGCTACGGCTACGAGGAGGCCCTCGGCTACTGCGTGGACCCCGACGGCGTACGCGACAAGGACGGCATCACCGCGGCCCTGCTGATCACCGAGCTCGCGTCCACCCTCAAGGAGCGGGGCCGCACGCTCCTGGACCTCCTCGACGACCTGGCGGTGGAACACGGCCTGCACGCCACGGAGCAGCTCTCGGTCCGCGTGGAGGACCTGTCGGTCATCGCGAACGCGATGCGGCGCCTGCGCGAGCAGCCGCCCACCCAGCTCGCCGGCCTTCCGGTCACCAGGGCCGAGGACCTCACCCAGGGCACCGACAGACTGCCTCCCACCGACGGGCTGCGCTACACGCTGGACGGCGCGCGGGTGATCGTCCGCCCGAGCGGCACGGAACCGAAGCTCAAGTGCTACCTGGAGGTCGTGGTCCCGGTCCGGACCCACGCGGAGCTGCCCGAGGCCCACACCACGGCGAACGGCCTCCTGACGGCGATCAAGCGGGACCTGTCGACAGCGGCCGGCATCTGACCTCGGGGGCGGCCCCGGCGGGCCGCCCCCGTCAACACACCGTTCTCAACGCGCGGTTCGACCCACCTTCCGAGCGACGCTGAACCGGTCCACCTCCGCCCCCGTGGCCGCCAGCGCCCGCACGGTCAACGTGGCCGTCCCACCCGCGTGAGCGGGCTTCACATCGACGCGGATGAACGAGTACCCGGTGTACCGCACCCGCGACCAGTCGACGCTCTCGGTGACCTTGCCGCTCGCCCCCGTGCAGTACGTCGGCACGGCCCCGACCTCGTCCTCGTTCCCCTCGTAGCTGTCGGCCACGGGGAAGCTGTAGACGCTCTCGCCGCCCGCCCCCGCGGTCACGTAGACGACACCACCACGGGACGGCTCGTGCGTACCGCCGATGGGAAGCTCCCGCACGGCCTTGTCCTGCACGACCGGGTCCGTCCGCTCGTACACGTGGTTGTGCCCGTTGACGACGAGGTCGACCTGGTGCTTCTCGTAGAGCGGCACCCACTGCTCCCGCACCCCGCCCTCGGAGGCGTGCGAGCTGGTGGTCGAGAAGGCGCAGTGGTGGTGGAAGACGACCACGAAGTCCACCCCGTCCAGCCGCCGCAGCCGCCCGAGCTCCCGGTCCAGCCAGGCGGTCTGCCTGCCCGCCGTGTAGCCGCGGTTGGCGGGGATCTCGTACGACACGTCGTTGGCGTCCACCGACACGACCGCCACGTCGCCGTGCACGAACGAGTACACACCCGGCGCCTTCTCCGGATCGAACCCGTTGCCCGGCAGGGTGAAGCGTGCCTCGTTGCCGCCATAGCCGTTGGGCGAGTACCAGGCCTCCATGTCGTGGTTGCCGAACGCCACCATCCAGGGCACACGGCTGGCCAGGGGCTCGATCTGGGCGAGGAACTGGTCCCACTGCCGGGCGTCGTAGTTGCTGCTGTCGGCGGGCAGCCCGTGCCCGGTCTCCTCGGCGTAGCAGATGTCGCCGGCGTGCAGGTGGAAGGCCGGGTTCTGGGCCTGGACGAGGGCGTTGAGGCCGATGGAGGTGTAGCTGGGGTTCTGGTCGCCGAAGGCGGTGAAGGTGAAGGGCCGCCTGCTGTGCGCGCGGGGCGCGGTGGTGAAGGAGTACACGGTGTGCGCGGCACCGGGGTCGGCGGGGTCGAACCCGTCGTGTCCGACGCCGTAGTAGTACGTTGTCCCGGGCCGGAGGTTGTCGAGGGCCGCGTGGACGTAGTACTGGTCGATGTCGGCGCTCTTGCCGACCCCGGCCGGTGTGAAGAGGTCGCGGACCTCGGCGGGGACGCGGTGGCCGAGGTCGAGCGGGCTGAGCCCGACGCGCAGGAACGGGTTGCGCACGGGCAGCGGCACCTGCCAGGACACCCGCATCTGGGTGCGCGGGTCGGCGCCGTAGGCGAGGTGCCGGCCGAAGGGGGCCACGAGCGCGCCGTCGACGCCGTCGGTGGCCGACCGGGTGACGAGGGCGGGTGTGGCGGCTCTCGCCGTACCGCTCGCGGCGAGTCCGGCGGCACCGGCCCCGGCGACGGCGGTCGCGGCGAACAGCCCGCGCCGGGACAGGGTGCGCCGCAGGTACTCATGCCGCTCGGGCATGCTCAGGGTGTCGGCGAGCCTGGCGGGGATGCCCATACGGGGCGTGTGCAGAGGTGAGTTCATGAGGCGGACGCTGACAGCGGCCGGTGAATGGCAACTGGACTAAACCTTTTCCGCGCCCCATGAGAAGGCCGAAAAACACCTCGGTTGTCCTAAAGCCTCCACCCTGACCCACCCTCCGGGGCTTCACCCTCAGGGGCTTCACCCTCAGGGCACCAGCAGAAGCACCGCCACCCATCCCACGGCGACCACCACGGACAGCGGCCACACCCGCCGTCTCCGCTCCCGCTCCCCGCACTCCCCCGCCGGGCGGACCGAGGGCCGCTCCCACATCGCACGGATCTCGGCGGCGGCCCGCTCATACGGATGGATCAGCCCCAACCGCCGCTCCGCCCAGGGCCACCGGAAGCCGAACACACTCCACTCCTCGAAGCCGACGCGCCGGCTGTCGACCTTGAGCTCGGTCCCCTTGCACTCGACGGAGCGGATGTCGTCCCAGGCGATGTGCTGGGGCCGGTGCAGCGCGTTGAACCACAGCCCCTCACGGTCGGCGGTGATCCGCCAGGCGACCCACCGGGGCAGCATCAGCACGGCGACGACCCCCGCCACCCCGCCGAAGAGCCACCGCTGGACCCCGTGCTCGCCCCATACGGCGATGTACGCGGCCCACAGTGCGGTCGCCGCCGCCGACAGCCAGTCGGCCCACCCGGCCCGCCACCGTCGTACACCCGCGCCGCCCAGCCCGTACGCGTCCCCCGCGACCGCCCGGGCCGCCGCCCGGCTCCGCTCCTCGTACACCGCGTCCTGCTTGGCCAGGGCCTTCTCCCGCCGCAGCCCACGCCGGACGTGCCCGTCCGACAGCGGCCGTACGGGCCCGGTCGACCGCTCCACGACGGGCGGCTCTCCGGCCCTCTCGGCCGCGCTGACGAGAAGGACCTCGGCGCCGTCGTAGGGAGCCCCGTACAGCACGGCCTCCCGCAGCGGCCCGGGGTCATCACCGCCCTCACCCACCCGGCCGAGAAGCTCCTCGTCATCCTCCTCCCCGTCGTCCTCCCCCTCGTCCCCGTCCGCCCCGTCCTCCACCCCGGTCAGCGACACCGTGAACAGCGGCCGCAACGCGCCCACGTCATCGGCCGCGAAGACCTCCGTGTCCAGCCCGCCGCCCTCCCGGACCAGGACCCTCAACACCGGCGCCGGTCCCCGCCGCAGCTCGGCGGCCCTACGGCGGCCCAGATGCCCGGAGAGCAGCATGGTGAGGCCGAACCCGGCGAGGCCGAATCCCAGCGCCAGGTCGGCGTGGCGATCGTCGGCGGAGTCGAGGCCGGCTCCCGCGGCGGCGGCCAGGCCGACCCCCGCCAGGGCAAGCAGCACGCCCAGCACCCGCAGCAACTTCCCACGCCAGAAAGGCTGTTCGGCGGCCGGCAGGACGGCCGTCACACCACCGGCCGCCGCGAGGGCGAGGTCCCGCTGCCGGAGACGGGCCGTCATACGGAGCTGGGTGGCGTACGCGCAGAAGGCGGCCATCAGGACGCCCGCGGCGGGCAGTGGCCAGGTCGGTGAGAGCGGTCCGTGTCCGAGGAGTCCGACGGCCATGAGGACCTGCGCCGCCGCCGTGAAGCGCACCACCTCGGGCCGCGCCAGCAGCCACAGCACCTGGAGCCCCAGGAACGCGGCGATGAACGACGGCACCCCGGCGAAACTCAGCAGGATGCCGCCGACCAGGCCGAGACCGGCCAGGGACAGGACGAGCCGCCGGGGCGCCCGCACCGGAACCCAGCGCGCGGGCAGCGCGTCCGTCCAGCGGCGCGCCGCCACGCCGTCCCAGGCCAGGCAGCCGTCGGGTATCGCCTCGGGCGTCAGCGGCAGCGGCCGCGGGGAGGTCGTACGCATCGTTTCCCAGACGTCAGGACCACAAAGGTGGCAGCGGTCCTCGGTTCCGTCCGGGTGGGGGCGACCGTCGTGCCCGAGGTGTCGAGCCAGAGCATGCACGAAGAACCCGCAGCCCGAAACCTCCCCACCCACGCCAGCACGCCCCACTCCCGCCCCGACACTCCCCAGCACGCTCCGACCGACTCGGCCCGACACGCTCAGCGCGAGCCGACTCGGGCCGACGCGAGCCGACGCGAGCCGACGCGGGCCGACGCGGGCCGACAGGTCCGGCTCGGCCGAGGCCGGCAGGCGCGGGCCAGTTCGAGCCGGTGCGGGCCGGTTCGAGCCAGCGCGGAACGACTCGGACCAGCGGGCCAACAAGGCCGGCGCCGCCCAGCACGGCTTACGCCACCCAGCACGGTCAGCGCGGCCAATCGGCCATGCGGCCATGCGCCCCCCGGCCAAGTCAGATCAGGCCACGCCCACGTCAGGTCAGGTCAGGTCACCAGCCCGCTCAACCCACCAACCCGCTCAGCGCCCTCAGCCCGCTCAGCGCCCTCAGCCCGCTCAGCACTCACCCCGTAGCAAGCAGGATGGCCAGCAGTACCGCACCGGCCAGCGCCGGCCCCACGACCTCGTACGCCCACCGCACGGTCACCTCACCCCGCGCGCTCTCGGCCTCCGCCTCGCCCCGCGCGCTCTCCGCGGCCTCGCCCCACCCGTTCTCGGCCCCGCCGCGCGCCTCCAGCAGCTCGCGCAGCTCGTCCATCGCCCGGTCGGACTCGGGGCGCACGGGCCCGTCCTGATCGGCGGCGCCCCGGGAGAGGCCGCCGCCGAGGCCGCCGCCCATGCCGAAGCCGCCCAGGCCGCCGCCCCGGCGCGGCCGTCCACTCGCCTCGGCCGCCCTGTCGGCGGCCATCCGGGCCTCCCGCCGGGCGGCCCGCTTGCGGCCCCGCAGCGAGACGGGCAGTGCCCACAGCTGGTACTTGGTGCCGGACTTCACCACCAGCTCGTTGGAGTAGCTGGACCGCAGGGAGACCGCTTCGCTCCAGGGCACCACGATCACCCGGAACGGATTGCGGACGCGCAGCCGCTCCTCGTCGGCGTAGACCGCGGGACGGATGGTGAAGGCGATGATCAGCGGCACGACGAGGATCATGGTGGCGAGGGCCAGCCAGGGGGTGCGGCCGTGCCCGGAGAAGATCGCGTCGAGACCCAGCCAGGCCGTGATGGCGAGCAGGAGGGCGCCTCCGGCGATGCCCGCGGGGGATCGGTAGACACGGTCCTTGGACTCGAGGGTGCTCATGGTGGGAATTCTGCCTCAGCCCTCCACGACGGCCGAGGTCGGACCGGCCCCCTCCGCCCCACCTGCCCCAACTGGACCACCCCGCACCACCCCGGACCACTCACCCCCGCCCGGCAGATGTCCCCTCAGCGGATCCCCCCGCTCGGGGTGTACAGCCGCTACGCGCGTAGATATGCTCGTCTGGTGACCATGCCCACCACTGCATCTCCCGCACACCCGCTTACGGACGTGACCTCGTCCGACAGCACTCTGCGCCGCTTCCTCCACGGGCTGCCCGGCGTCGACGCGGTCGGTCTGGAGGCGCGCGCCGCCTCCCTCGGCACCCGTTCCATCAAGACGACCGCGAAGGCGTACGCCATCGACCTCGCCATCTCGATGGTCGACCTGACGACGCTGGAAGGCGCGGACACCCCGGGCAAGGTCCGGGCGCTCGGCGCCAAGGCGGTCCACCCCGACCCCACCGACCCGACAACCCCGGCGACCGCGGCCGTGTGCGTGTACCCCGACATGGTGCCCGCCGCCAAGGCGGCCGTGGCCGGCTCGACCGTGAAGGTCGCCTCCGTCGCCACCGCCTTCCCGGCCGGCCGCGCCCCGATCGCCGTGAAGCTGGCCGACGTCCGCGAGGCCGTCGCGGCGGGCGCGGACGAGATCGACATGGTCATCGACCGCGGGGCGTTCCTCGCGGGGAACTATCTCAAGGTGTACGACGAGATCGTCGCCGTGAAGGAGGCCTGCGGGGCGGACGCCCGCCTCAAGGTCATCTTCGAGACCGGCGAGCTGTCGACGTACGACAACATCCGGCGCGCCAGCTGGCTCGGCATGCTGGCCGGCGCCGACTTCATCAAGACGTCCACCGGCAAGGTCGCGGTCAACGCGACCCCGGCGAACACCCTCCTCATGCTGGAGGCCGTCCGGGACTTCCGCGCGCAGACCGGCGTACAGGTCGGCGTGAAGCCCGCGGGCGGTATCCGCACCTCCAAGGACGCCATCAAGTTCCTGGTCCTGGTCAACGAGACCGCGGGCGAGGACTGGCTGGACAACCACTGGTTCCGCTTCGGCGCCTCCTCGCTCCTGAACGATCTGCTGATGCAGCGTCAGAAGCTGGCCACCGGCCGCTACTCCGGCCCCGACTACGTGACGGTGGACTGATCACCATGGCATCGGCATTCGCATACGCACCCGCACCCGAGTCCCGCGCGATCGTCGACATCGCGCCCTCGTACGGCCTGTTCATCGACGGCGAGTTCACGGAGGCCGCCGACGGCAAGGTCTTCAAGACGGTCTCCCCGTCCACCGAGGAGGTCCTCTCCGAGATCGCCCAGGCCGGTGCCGAGGACGTCGACCGCGCGGTGAGGGCCGCCCGCAAGGCCTTCGAGAAGTGGTCGGCGCTGCCCGGCTCCGAGCGCGCCAAGTACCTGTTCCGCATCGCGCGGATCATCCAGGAGCGGTCGCGCGAGCTCGCCGTCCTCGAAACCCTCGACAACGGCAAGCCGATCAAGGAGACCCGCGACGCGGACCTCCCCCTGGTCGCCGCGCACTTCTTCTACTACGCGGGCTGGGCCGACAAGCTGGACCACGCCGGCTTCGGCGCGAACCCACGACCGCTGGGCGTCGCCGGCCAGGTCATCCCCTGGAACTTCCCGCTCCTGATGCTGGCGTGGAAGATCGCCCCGGCGCTCGCCACCGGCAACACGGTGGTCCTCAAGCCCGCCGAGACGACCCCGCTGTCCGCCCTGTTCTTCGCGGACATCTGCCGCCAGGCGGACCTGCCCAGGGGTGTCGTCAACATCCTTCCCGGGTACGGCGACACGGGCGCCGCGCTGGTCGCGCACCCGGACGTGAACAAGGTGGCCTTCACCGGCTCCACGGCCGTCGGCAAGGAGATCGCGAAGACGGTCGCGGGCAGCCGCAAGAAGCTCACCCTGGAACTGGGCGGCAAGGGCGCCAACATCGTCTTCGACGACGCCCCGATCGACCAGGCCGTCGAGGGCATCGTCAACGGGATCTTCTTCAACCAGGGCCAGGTCTGCTGCGCGGGCTCCCGCCTCCTGGTCCAGGAGTCGATCCAGGACGAACTCCTCGACTCCCTCAAGCGCCGTCTGTCCACCCTCCGCCTCGGCGACCCCCTCGACAAGAACACGGACATCGGCGCGATCAACTCCGAGGAACAGCTCTCCCGCATCACCACCCTCGTCGAGGCGGGCGAGGCGGAGGGCGCCGAGCGCTGGTCCCCGGCCTGCGAGATCCCGTCCTCGGGCTACTGGTTCGCTCCGACGCTCTTCACGAACGTCACCCAGGCGCACCGGATCGCCCGCGACGAGATCTTCGGCCCGGTCCTGTCGGTCCTGACCTTCCGCACCCCGGACGAGGCGGTGGCCAAGGCGAACAACACGCCGTACGGCCTGTCGGCGGGCATCTGGACGGAGAAGGGCTCCCGCATCCTGGCGGTCGCGAACAAGCTGCGCGCGGGCGTCGTCTGGTCCAACACGTTCAACAAGTTCGACCCGACCTCGCCGTTCGGCGGCTACAAGGAGTCGGGCTTCGGCCGCGAGGGCGGTCGCCATGGCCTGGAGGCATACCTCGATGTCTGATCGCCTGTCTGTCTTCAAGACCTACAAGCTGTACGTCGGCGGGAAGTTCCCGCGTTCCGAGAGCGGCCGGGTGTACGAGGTGAGCGACGCAAAGGGCAAGTGGCTGGCGAACGCACCGCTCTCCTCCCGCAAGGACGCCCGTGACGCGGTGGTCGCCGCCCGCAAGGCGTTCGGCGGCTGGTCCGGCGCCACGGCGTACAACCGGGGCCAGATCCTCTACCGCGTGGCGGAGATGCTGGAGGGGCGCAAGGCGCAGTTCGTCCACGAGGTGGCCGACGCGGAGGGCCTGTCGAAGTCGAAGGCCGCCGAGCAGGTCGACGCGACCATCGACCGCTGGGTCTGGTACGCGGGCTGGACCGACAAGATCGCGCAGGTCGTCGGCGGCGGGAACCCGGTCGCGGGCCCGTACTTCAACCTCTCCTCCCCCGAGCCGACCGGTGTGGTGGCGGTCCTGGCCCCCCAGGAGTCGTCGTTCCTGGGCCTGGTGTCGGTCCTCGCCCCGGTGATCGCGACCGGCAACACGACCGTCGTGGTGGCCTCCGAGAAGTCCCCGCTCCCCGCGCTCTCCCTCGCCGAGGTCCTGGCCACCTCGGACGTCCCCGGCGGAGTCGTCAACGTCCTCTCCGGCCGTACGGCGGAGATCGCCACGCCGCTCGCCGCCCACCAGGACGTCAACGCGATCGACCTCGCGGGCGCGGACGACGTACTGGCGAAGGAGCTGGAGATCGCGGCGGCGGACAACCTGAAGCGAGTTCTTCGTCCACAGCCTGTGGACAACTGGGCCGCCTCCCCCGGCATCGACCGCATGACGGCATTCCTGGAGACGAAGACGGTCTGGCACCCGACGGGTTCCCTGGGCGCGTCGGGCTCGTCGTACTGACCCGATCGGGTGCCGCTCCCACGGGAGGAGCGGCACCCGATCGAGTGACGGCACACAAGACTCATGAACATGGGTATCGCCCGTGACCTCGGCTATCTGAAGGTCCCACCGGGCCTGGTCGTCGACGTCAAGACGCTCGACGACCTCCCGGACCACGAGGTGGTCCTGGTCTGCACGGGCTCGCAGGGCGAGCCGATGGCGGCGCTGTCTCGGATGGCCAACCGGGACCACCAGATCCGTATCGTCCCGGGCGACACGGTGATCCTGGCGTCCTCGCTGATCCCCGGCAACGAGAACGCGGTCTACCGCGTGATCAACGGTCTGACCCGCTGGGGCGCCAACGTCGTCCACAAGGGCAACGCCAAGGTGCATGTGTCCGGCCATGCCTCGGCCGGCGAGCTCCTGTACTTCTACAACATCTGCCGGCCGAAGAACCTGATGCCGGTCCACGGCGAATGGCGCCATCTCCGCGCCAACGCCGAGCTGGGCGCCATGACCGGCGTCCCGCACGACCGCATCGTCATCGCCGAGGACGGCGTGGTCGTCGATCTGGTCGAGGGCAAGGCGAAGATCGCGGGCAAGGTCCAGGCGGGTTATGTCTACGTCGACGGCCTCTCGGTCGGCGACGTCGGTGAGCCCGCGCTGAAGGACCGAAAGATCCTCGGGGACGAGGGCATCATCTCGGTCTTCCTCGTCGTGGACTCGTCCACCGGCAAGATCACGGGCGGCCCGCACATCCAGGCCCGTGGCTCGGGCATCGAGGACTCCGCCTTCGGGGACGTGATCCCGAAGATCACGGAGGTACTGGAGCGTTCGGCCCAGGACGGTGTGGTGGAGCCGCACCAACTGCAGCAACTCATCCGCCGCACCCTCGGCAAGTGGGTCTCCGACACCTATCGCCGCAGGCCGATGATCCTGCCGGTGGTGGTGGAGGTCTGACACCTCGTCCGGCTGAACTGGCAGCGGGGGGGCGGGGGTGGGGTGCTGGGGGGCCCCCGCCCCGGCAGGGGGAGGAGGCCCCACGCAGACCAC
>NZ_JBEXCS010000090.1:0-41763 GCF_040605395.1 Streptomyces sp. NPDC005648
GGCGACAGCCGCGGGCCGCTGATCGCGAACCGGGCGAGGGAGCCCGTGAGATGCAGCCGCCCGTCCAGCCGGGAGTGCAAGGCGGTGGAGTGCGCCGCCTGGCTACCGGGGTGAGAACTCGAAGAGCTCGCCCTTGATCGAGTGCGTCTCGCCGGGCGTGGCTTCCCAGACGCCCGTCTTGATCGTTTCGCCGCGGGCGGCGTCCTGGGCCCAGGTCCTGTACGTCGGGTTGCCGGAGATCAGGCGTTCCGGCAGCGGGCCGGACTCCTGGGGCGCGAAGGAGGGGTCGGGATCGATGGTCTTCAGGAGCGACATTTCTTTTCCTCTACTGGATGTGGCAACGACGAACAACGGGAGCGGAGATACGGGTGTCACCGGGCCGGGGCAGTGCCGGACGATCGGCATCGAGGTGTCCTGCGAGTATTTCTGGCGCCCCGCACGGAGCCCACGCGTGATCTGTCCGTCGCGGGCACGATGTTCGGACGTTGTGTCAGGCGGTGGCCGGAGTGGTGAGGTGCTCATGCGTTCTCCCCTCGCCGGCTCCGGTGGTCGTGGAGCCAGCGGAGACCTTCGCTGGTGCCGGCGCGGGGCCGGTACTCGCAGCCGATCCACCCGTCGAAGCCCAACTCGTCGACCACGTCGAACAGATGGCGGACGTTGAGCTCGCCCCGGTCGGGCTCACCCCGGTCGGGCACGCCCGCGATCTGCAGATGACCGACCCGGCCGGTCGGCAGGTCGCGGCGCAGGGTCGTGGTGAGGTCGCCCTCGACGATCTGGCAGTGGTAGAGGTCGAGCTGCACCTTGAGATGCGAGGCTCCCACCTCCCGCACCACGGCGTGCGCCTCGGCCTGGGTGCTCAGGAAGTACCCGGGCATGTCACGGCCGTTGATCGGCTCGATCTGGATGTCGACGCCGGCCGCAGCGGCCCGCTCCGCGGCCCAGGCCAGGTTGGCCAGGTAGGTGTCACGGTGCTCGGCCCGCTCGACGGGTGGCGCGTCCGGCCGGACCAGCCCGGCCATCAGGTGCACCCGCGGACAGCCCAGCGCCGCCGCGTACTCCAGCGCCCGGTCGACCCCGGAACGCACCTCCGCCTCGCGTCCGGGCAGTGCCGCCATCCCGCGCTCCCCGGACTCCCATGCTCCGGGAGGGGCGTTGAGGAGCACCTGCTCCAGGCCGTGGTCGTCGAGCCGGCGGCGCAGCTCGGCGGCGTCGTACGCGTAAGGGAAGAGGTACTCCACGGCCTCGAAGCCGTCGGCCGAGGCCGCGGCGAAGCGGTCGAGGAAATCATGCTCGGTGTACATCATGGACAGGTTCGCTGAGAACCTCGGCATGCTGGCTCCTGTGTTCCGGCCGGGGACGGCCCAGAGCAGTGGTCTGGTGGTGTGGAAGGCTCTGGCTGTGGCACGAACAGGTTCAGCCCGCCTGCTCGTTCAGCACACGCACCGCGTCCTCCGCTCCGCTGCGTGGGCTGGAGAGCACGGGCTTGCCCACGGCATCGGCGATCGCGGGAGCCAGCCGTGCCATGGACGCCTGGGCCAGCACGATCACGTCGACCTCGGTGGCCAGCGCCCGTGCCCCGTCCAGCACCATCGCGTCGTGGCGGTCGCGGTCACCGGACGTCAGCACCGAGAAGGCGCCCTCGCAGAGACGTTCCTGGACGGTGATGTCGCGACCGGCCGCCCGGGCCTTCTCCTCGACGAGGGCACGGGTCGGCGGCAGCGTCGTGGGGACCGTGGCCAGGACGCCGATGGCGGCAGCGGTCTCGACCGCTGCCGCGGTCATCGCGTCGTCGATCTTGACGATCGGGACGGAGACCAGGCGTCGGGCCACGTCGATGGCCGGACCGACCGAGGAGCAGGCGGAGAAGACGACATCGGCCCCCGCGGCCTCCGCGGCCTGGGCCAGGTGCACCATGCGCTGCGTGCTGGCGGGCGAGACCTCGCCGTCGCGCACCACGGCAGCGAGCACGTCGCTGTCGACGAAGTGCAGGACCTTGGCGTCCGGCGCGAGTTCCGCGAGGTGTTCGTTGATGACCGAGTCGGGGTTGATGAACAGCAGGCTGGTGTGCAGCACAGCTATCGAGGCAGTGGTGGACATGGTGTCTCCTACGAGGTTCCTACAGGTGAGGTATCGGGCCGCGCGCCGGTGCGGGCACGAGAGCACGAGTCGAAACGGTGCGGTCCAGGTCGGCGGGGCCGAGTTCAGGCCGAGTTCGGGTCAGGCGTCTCTCGCTTCGGCGTGAGGGCCGAGGCGGCTGATGACATCCAGGGCGGCCTCCCGGACCGCGTCGCGGCCGGCCGCCCACAGGGAGACGACGTCGGAGCCGGGCAACGCGGACGGGAGGGTTACGCGAGTGGCCTCCAGATAGGCGCGGCGCAGTTCGGCGTTGACGTTGACCTTGGCGATGCCTCGGGCGAGGGCGCCGTGCAGCTCGTCGACGGGCAGACCGCTTGTGCCGTGCAGGACGAGCGGGACCGGTACGGCCTCGTGGATCGCGGCCAGCCGCTCCAGGTCCAGGCGGACCGGGTGCCTGGTGAAGCCGTGGACGTTGCCGACGGCGACGGCGAGCGCGTCCACGCCTGTCGCGGACACGAATTCGGCCGCCTGCTGCGGATCGGTCATCGCGGCGGCCTGCGCGACGGCGTCGGTGGAGACGTCCTCGTCGCCCGGCAGGGCACCGAGTTCGGCCTCCACCCAGGCACCGTGGCTGCGGGCCCGGCGGACCGCCTCCTTCGTCAAGGCGATGTTCTCGGCGAACGGCAGGTGGGAGCCGTCGACCATGACGGAGGTGTAGCCCGCCTCCAGGCAGACCGTGATCTCGTCCAGGTCCCGGCTGTGGTCGAGGTGCACACCGAGAGGGGCCGTGGAGCGTGCGGCGGCGTCCAGCGCCAGCCGTATCAGGGCCTCGCGCCCTGCGTGCTTGAAGGGACTGGAGCCCGCCTGGATGATGATCGGCCGTCCCGCGGCCTCGGCGGCGGCCGTGACGCCCTGGACCGTCTCCAGGTTGTAGGCGACGAACCCGGGCACGGCGTGACCGGCGGCCGCTGCCTCCTTCAGGGCATCGGTTCCGTGCAGCAGCATCAGGCACTCCTGAGCAGGTCGAGGGCGTCGGCGAGGGCGTCGGCGCCCCCGACGTTCCCGGCGAAGACGATGTAGGGGATGCCGGCGGCGGGGCCGTCCACCGGCTCCCAGAGCGAGACGATGCCCGGCAGCAGCGTGCCCCGGGCCCAGGCACGGCGAATCCGAAGGCCGTGGGTGGCGGTGTCGCTGGAGGTGATCCCGCCCTTGGCGAGGACGAAAGCGGGCCGCCGCGACGCGTTGACCTGGCGCACGGCCTGAACGAGCGCGGCGGAGACCCGGCGCGAGATCGCCAGACTGTCGTCCGCGTCGGCACCCGTGACCAGCACGCGCGAGGTACGGATCACCGCGTCCGCCGAGTCCAGCGCACCGGCGGCCGCGGCCGCGACCTCGGCGATGTGGGCGTCACGTCGCTCCTCGTCGAGCAGCAGGGCCACGTCCAGCTCGTACTCGGCGATCCCACCTCGCTCCCGCAGCCGGTCCAACTGCCGTGTCGTCAGAGCGACATGAGACCCCACGACGATGAGACCGTGCGGTGCGTCGCCGCGCAGCGGGCGCAGTTCGGCCGGGGTGAGCGGTGCCCGCGCGGCCTGTCCGGCGCGGGCCCTGACGAAGGACGGCCCGACCCGGTACACCAGCCGCGTGCCGTTCACCTCCGCCTCCGCGAGTGCCAGGGCCAGCACCCGCAGATCGTCGTCGCACACCGCGTCGACCACGGCCGTACGTCCGCCGCGCAGCGAGGACAGCAGCCGCGCCGTGTGCGCAGGGCCGCCGCCGCGCAGGTCGTCGAGGGTGACGCGCAGAACCTCGTCGGCGGGGATGCGTCCGCCCGTCTTCTCCTCGACCCACTCGGGCAGCGAGGAGCTGCGGTAGCCGAAGGTGGCGTCGCGGGCGAACTCGCTCTCGCCGACCGGGAGCAGTCCGTCGGCGGTCCGCATCCAGTGGCGGGAGCCGACGGTCAGCCGGCCCGCCTCGATGTAGGCGGGAACCAGCACCACGCCGTCCGGAGCACCTGCGCCCAGCTCCGTCAGCTCCTCCGCGAGGACATCGGTCTCCAGCGGGAAGTGACCGCGAAGCGTGGAGTCCCCGCGGCTGGCCAGGACGTAGCCGGTGCCCTCGGCCGCCGACGCCGCGTGCAGGGCGCGGACGACCTCGCGGTTGCGGGCGGCCGCGTCCTCGGGGGACAGGCTGCGGGTGTTGGTGAGGACGAAGAAGACGGCGCTGTCCTGGCGCAGCGCCCAGCGCAGGTCGTCCACCGTCCAGGACGTGAGGACGGGCACGTCGGCGACCGTCTGGGTGCCGGTCGGATCGTCGTCGAGGACGACGAGACGGGGGCCGCCGGATATGCGGGCGGCCACTTCCGAGGCGCTCACCTCGTGGACTGGAGGCAGCCCTTCCAGCACCGCTGCCTCGGGGAGGGGCCCCGTCTGGGCATGAAGGGGTGGGGACATGGCGAATTCCTGCTCTGTTACCAGTGGTTGAGGGGGAACGTAGGTCGAGGTCGCGCCTGATCACGTCACACCAGGGCTTGACCGGGTCCCACGAAGGCCGATTCCAGCAGCGGGCCGGGCAGCGCGTCCAAGACGCAATGCCGATGTTCCTTATAAGGTCGCCCTATAAGGTGGCTTTTGCTGCGGTTCCAAGCAGCTCCGTCTTACGCCAAGAAGGACAGTGCCGGTTGTCCCCGTCCGGCACCGTCCGAGGGCGTGCGCCGCTCAGGCACACCCCGTTCCTGGTGGGGGAGGCCGGAACGGGTGTCCGGCCTCCGGTCCGCGGCCCGTGGGCCGGCTGGCTGGCGTGGGGATCAGGCGGCGCCCACGGTCTCGGTCCGCTCCGACTGTTCCGGCAGGCCCTGGGGCCGCTTCGCCGTCCGGCTCCGGCCGGGCAGGACCGCGATGACGATCAGCGTGCCTGCGCCCATGATGATGCCGCCGATGAGGCTGGTGTGGGCGATGGCGTGGGCGAAGGACTCGTGCACCGCGCCGAGCAGGGTCTGGGCCTGCTCGGCGCCGCCCCGGGGGTTCTTGGCGACCTGTCCGGCCACGGCGATTCCGCCGCCCACCGAGTCCTTGGCGGTGTCCATCGCGGCGGCCGGCAGCTGCCCGCCGACCAGGTCGGTCAGCTTGTCCTTGTAGGAGGTGGCCAGCAGCGAGCCGAGGATCGCGATGCCCAGGGAGCCGCCGAGTTCCAGCGCGGTGTCGTTGGCGCCGCCTCCGACGCCCAGTTCCGACTCGGGGAAGGAGCCCATGATGGTGTCGGTGGCCGGGGACAGGCTCAGGCCGATCGAGAAGCCCAGCATCACCAGCGGTGCGATGAAGTCGGTGTACGTGGAGCCCGATCCGACGCGCGTGAGCAGCAGGACGCCCGCCGTGCCGATCACCATGCCGACGCCGACCATCAGCCTCACGCCCAGCTTCGGCGCGAGCCTGCCGGTGACCCCGGCGCCCACGAAGACGGCTCCGGCCAGCGGCAGCAGCCGTATGCCGGTCTCCAGGGCGTCGTAGCCGAGGACGAACTGCAGGAACTGGGTGGAGTAGTAGATCGAGCCGAAGGTGCCGAAGAAGAAGAACAGCACCGCGAGCATCGACCCGTTGAACGGGCGCTCCTTGAACTTGCGCACGTCCAGCATGGGGTTGGGGTGGCGCAGCTCCCAGGCGACGAAGGCGAGCAGGCCGACTCCGGCGACGGCGGCCGCGGCGATCGGGCCGGCGCCCCAGCCGAAGTGCGGGCCCTCGATGGTCGCGTAGACGAGGGAGCCCACCGAGACGATGGAGAGCAGACCGCCCACGTAGTCGATGCGGCCCAGGTCGGTCGCCCTGGACGGCGGGACCAGCACCAGCGCGCCCACGACGCCGAGGACGGCGACGGGCACGTTCATCAGGAAGGTGGAGCCCCAGGCGTGGGTTTCCAGCAGCCAGCCGGCGGCCAGGGGGCCGGCGGCGATGGCGAGACCCGAGGTCGCGGACCAGGCGGTGATGGCCCTGGCGCGCTCCGGCCGCGGGAAGATCGCCACCAGCAGGGAGAGCGTGGCCGGCATGACGACCGCCGCGCCGACGCCCATGATCGCCCGCGCGGTGATGACCAGGTCGGTGTGGTGCACCAGACCTCCCATCACCGAGCCGCCGGCGAAGATCAGCAGGCCCAGTACCAGGGCCCCGCGGCGGCTGTACTTGTCGCCGATCGAGCCGAGCACCAGCATCAGCGCGGCGTACGGGACGGTGTAGCCGTCGATGACCCATTGCAGGTCACTGCTGCTCAGGCCCAGGTCCTTCGTCATGTCGGGGGCGGCCACGATCAGCGAGGTGTTCGCCATCACCACGATCAGCAGGCTCAGGCAGAGCACCAGCAGGGCCCACCAGCGCCGGGGATGGGGCGCGGTCATCTGCTCGGCGGGTGTGTTCGGAAAGAGCGGCATCGGAAGCTCCTCGGCAGGTGGCGGCTTTAATTGCCCATGGATGTGCAGGCTATTTTATTGCACATCAATGTGCAACTATCGGTTCGCCTCATCGCCTCATCGCCTCATCGCCTCATCGCCTCATCGACCGGAGGTACGCCATGGGTGACATCGCCCAAGCGGCCGGCGTCGTACGGCGCACGCTGTACGGCCACTTCAACGGCCGGGCCGCGCTGGTGGAGGGGCTGGTGGAGGACGCCGCCAGGCGCTGGCGCGCTTCGTGACGAGGTCCTCGCCCCCGCGCGGGAGGTGGTGGCGGAGATCATCGCCCGCGGGCAGCGGCAGGGGGTCTTCCAGGCCAGCGTTCCGCCCGGCCCGCTGGGCCGGGCGCTGGAGGGGCGGCTCGTGGGTCTCCTGGAGTGCGTGAAAGCCGGGACCTGGACGGACGACGGTACCTGTACGGCGACCGTCGCCCTGATCGCGATGGGCGTGGACGCCGGCCGCGCCGCCGCCTGCGTCCGAGAACTGGGCGACCCCGAACGCATCGGGGCCTGAGTGCTCGTGCCGATCGAGGCGGCTCGTGCGGAGAGCCTTACGACGGGGTCGACGCCGCCTTCACCGGCGGCTCGGTCACCTTCCGTCCGAGCTTGTCGTTCACGGCGTAGTGACGGTGGGGCACGTCACGCCACATCACATCACGTCACGCCACGTCACGCCACGTCACGTCGGGTCACGTCAGGTCAGGTCGGGAAGTGGGCGCCGGGCGACCTCGTGGGCGTCGTCCGGCGGGAGTCCCAGCACGCGCAACACCATCTCGGCCAGGTCCACCGCGGCTTCGTCGCCGTCCAGATCGGGGCGGGCGAACCTGAGTTCCACCAGTGACAGCAGTGTTCCGCCGAGTGCGGACAGGGCCACCGCCGGGTCGACGGCGGTGAAGCGGCCCGATGCCGTGCCGATCTCGAGGTCGCGCAGTGCTCGCCGGCTCAGCCCGTTGACGGAGTGGATGTGGCCGAGTCCGCGCCGGCGCAGGACCTGCATCACCTCCGGGTGGGAGTCGGCCATCCGGGCGCTGAGCCTGAAGCCCGCCGCGACGAGTTCCGCCGGGTCGTCGATCCCCGTGAGGTGCTCGTCGAAGTTCTGCCCGAACTCACCGTCGTAGAGGACCGGGACCTGCCCGCGTACCTCGCCGGACTCGTCATCGCCGACGACGTCAGCGCGCGTGATGTGCAGCTGACCAAGACGCAGTTCTACCTCTGATCTTGGCCAGTGCTCCGCCCTTCAGGGCGGGGGTGTAGGCCGTCTTTGGGGCGGAGGCGCGAAGCGCCGGAGTGCTCTGCGTCTTCGGGGTGACGGTCAGACGGGACGTTGCTGGTTTTCGATGTAACGGCGCCAACGGCCTGACCCGCGCCAGCATCGGCGCCGTCTGGGAGGACCTGCGCTTCGAGGAGCGCTGGACCGTCATCGACGTGCGGACGACGGCCGAGGTGCGCTGCTGGGAAGGCGTCGACCAGGTCTGCGACCCCAGGCGGCCCGCCACGTTCATGCGTGTCGGGCAGGACCGTTACCGCTGGGAGTTCCGGCTGCGTGACGGGCAGGAGCCGGTCCGTGAACTGATCGCGCCCTGGCTGACGCCGTCCTTCGACGGTGACTTCGAGGTCGTCCGCGAAATGCGCTACACCTTCCGGGCGCGGGTCGCCGACCGGTGGCGCGGCGGGCGGGTCTTCCTCCTGGGCGATGCCGCCCACCTCACCCCGCCCTTCATCGGCCAGGGCCTGTGCTCGGGCCTGCGCGACGCCCACAACCTCACCTGGAAACTCGCCCGTATTCTGCGACAGGGCGCGGACGACCGGCTGTTGGCGACCTACGAGAGTGAACGCAAGCCACACGCACGCCATGTCGTACGGCTCGCGGTCGCCCTGGGCTGGGCCATGACCGGTGGCCAGGACGGCGCCGCCGCGGTGCGCCGCAGACTGCTGGCCGCGGCCTGCCGGATACCCGGCCTCACCGCTGCGGCCGGCCGCGACCTCAGCCCGCCCCTCACCGCCGGGCCCCTCGTCCGGCGCCGTGTCCGCGGAGGTCTGCCCGGCACCCACTGCCCCCAGCCGTGGGTTCTCGACGGCGGACGGCGCGCCCGGCTCGACGAGGTGCTCGGCGACTCCTTCACGATCCTCACCGCGGCCGAGCCCTCCCCGTCCCTTAACGCGCTCGCCCGCGGGCTGGGCGTCCGGACCTTCCCCGTGGCCGGCCTCGGCGACGACGGCACGCTGGCCGCCTGGCTGCGCGCCGGCCGGGCGGACGCCGTCCTGCTGCGCCCCGACCGCGTCGTGCTGGACGTCGTCCCGGCCGGTGGCCGCGACTTCACCGACACCGCGGCCTGGGCATCCCTCCTGTACACCACACACGGCGCGGAACGCCGGGGCCGGTCGGAGTGACGGCCCCGCGGCCCGGGACCGTCACGCCGACCGGCCCCTGTTCGAAGCGGCCCCCGGGCCGCCGGAGGCCGGGAGCGCCTGATGCGGAATTGCGTAATTTAGCAATTGGTTAGATGCTGTGTTGGCAGTGCTCGCAAGTGTGGAGGCCGAGAGGGTGTGACCGAACTGCTGCAGACACGGCTGGGTGCGGCGGAGGTCGTCCCGCGATGATCACGGCATTCCGCCGGGCGTGGGCCCGGACGGCCGCTCTGCTGCCCGGCCGCACCGACCTGGCGGAGATACGGCGTGATCCGCGCCGGGACCTGCTGGCCGGGCTGACCGTCGCGGTCGTCGCTCTGCCGCTGGCGCTCGGTTTCGGTGTCTCCTCGGGGCTGGGCGCGGCGGCCGGGCTGGCGACCGCCGTCGTCGCGGGCGCGGTCGCCGCGGTCTTCGGCGGCTCGAACCTCCAGGTGTCCGGCCCGACCGGCGCCATGACCGTGGTGCTGGTGCCGATCGTGGACCGGTACGGCCCGACCGGGGTGCTCACCGTCGGGCTCATGGCGGGCGTGATGCTGGTCGGCCTCGCGGTGCTGCGGGCCGGGAAGTACATGCGGTACCTGCCCGCCCCGGTCGTCGAGGGCTTCACCCTCGGTATCGCCTGTGTGATCGGTCTCCAGCAGATCCCGAACGCCCTCGGCGTGCCCAAGCCGGAGGGCGACCGGGTGCTGGTGGTGACCTGGCGGGCGGTCCAGGAGTTCGCCGGGTCCCCGAACTGGACGGCGGTCGGCTTCGCGGTCGCGGTCGCCGCGGTGATGCTGATCGGAGCCCGGTGGCGGCCGACCGTCCCGTTCTCCATCCTGGCCGTGATCGCCGCGACCGTCGTCGCGCGGCTCGCGCACCTGGACGCGGCGAAGGCGATCGGCGACCTGCCGTCCGGGCTGCCCGTACCGTCCCTGTCCTTCCTGGACCTCGGATCGCTCGGCACCCTGCTCTCCCCGGCGGTGGCGGTCGCGGCGCTCGCCGCGCTGGAGTCCCTGCTGTCCGCGTCCGTGGCCGACGGGATGACGGTGGGTCAGAAGCACGATCCCGACCGGGAGTTGCTCGGCCAGGGGCTGGCCAACATCGCCGCCCCGCTGTTCGGCGGCGTCCCCGCCACGGGCGCGATCGCCCGCACCGCGGTCAACGTCCGCACCGGCGCGAGCTCCCGCCTGGCCGCCCTCACCCACGCCGCCGTCCTCGCGGTGATCGTCTTCGCCGCGGCGCCCCTCGTGGCGAGGATTCCGCTGGCCGCGCTCGCCGGTGTGCTGCTGGCGACGGCGATCCGCATGGTCGAGGTGGGCTCGCTGATGGCCATGGCGAGGGCCACCCGGGCCGACGCGCTCATCCTCGTCCTGACCGCCGTGGCCACCCTCGCCCTGGACCTGGTCCACGCGGTGATCATCGGGCTGGTCGTCGCGGGTGCCCTGGCCCTGCGTGCCGTCGCCAGACAGGCCGGCCTCGACCAGGTGCCGCTCGACCCCGGCGATCACGGCGCCGAGGAACACGCGCTGCTCGCCGAGCACATCGTCGCGTACCGCATCGACGGCCCGCTGTTCTTCGCCGCCGCGCACCGCTTCCTGCTGGAGCTGACGGAGGTGGCCGACGTACGCGTGGTCATCCTGCGGATGTCGCGGATCTCCACGATGGACGCCACCGGGGCCCTGGTCCTCAAGGACGCCCTGGAGAAACTGCGCCGGCGCGGCATCCTCGTCCTGGCCTCCGGCATTCGCCCCGGTCAGCTCCAGGTCCTCGGCTCCGTCGGCGCACTGGAGTTGCTGCGGCACCAGGGACGGGTCTACGACAGCACGCCCGAGGCGATCCGGGCCGCGCGGGACCACCTGGCCACGGCCGGTGTCCTGGTGGACGCCCCGCCCCGGCCGGCCGGAGCGGCCGGCGGGAGAGCGGTCCGCTGAGCACCCGCAGCCCGTCCGTGCGGCGGGGTATGGGCGCGGGGTCAGCCCGGTCCGAAGGCTCCGTCCCCGGCCCGTGTCGGGACGTGCGCGCAGGTGTTCGTCTCGCAGGCGATCGCCACGTCCTCGGCGAAGCCGCTCGCGGCCAGCTGCCGACCGGAGGTGCTGGTGGCGATCGCGTGGGCGAGGTCGGCGGTGCCCTCGTAGGCCTCCTCCGCCGCGGCGGCCTCCGGGGAGAGCGGGCCGGTGCCCCGGGCGGACATCGCGGAGACGAGGGCTCCCGCACCGAGCAGGTCCTCCACCGCGGGGCGCGGCGAGCCGTCCGGCCACCGCTCGCCGGCGGCGATCACCGCCACGGGGCGCTCGGGGGTGCCGTAGCCCAGGGAGACGAGCCGGGTGGCCACCGCGGCGCTGTTGCGCAGACAGGCGGCGACCACGCGTACCTGGGCCGGTGCGGCCGCGGCGATGGTCGCGCCGTTGGGCGAGGGCAGCACCAGGCGCGCCACGAAGGGAGCGGCGCACAGCTGGGCGGGGGAGAGGGACCACGGGGTCGCGGGGGTGACGTCGTGGCGGTGGGCGGCCGCCCGGGCGCCGGACCGACGGGCGTACCCGGCGGCGGCCTCGGTGGCGCGGGCGCGGTCGACGTCGGTCGCGGTCCCGCCCGGCCACCAGAAGGGCAGGACGCGGATCCCCTTCTCCACGGCGACGCTCACCGCCGTGGTGAACGACAGCACGTCGACGACCACCAGACAGGCCGCGCCGCCGACGAGGCGATGCGCGCCGCCGGGACCCCAGCCGAGGCGGACACCGGTGCCGGGCCCTCCCGACCGGTCCCCGTCGTGCTTCATCTCCGTCGCACTCCCTCCGGCCGGGTGAACCTCCCTCACATGACCTCAGTAATTGCTAATATTAGCAATTACTGAGGTCATTACGGTCGAATTCGACGGCTCCCGTCCCCGTGCGGATTCGGTCCTGCCGCTGCCGCAGGCGAGGATGGGCCGCATGTTCTTGACGAGTGGGTGGATGCGATGCGCCGAGGCCCGGCCGGTGGGGCCGTGCCGACGCACGGGGGAGGGGACGGCCCGGTGAGTACGCCGCTGTACCAGCTGAAGGCCGAGTTCTTCAAAACCCTCGGCCACCCCGCGCGCATCCGCGTCCTGGAGCTGCTGAGCGAGCGCGAGCACGCGGTGGCCGAGATGCTGCCCGAGGTCGGCATCGAGGCCGCGCATCTCTCCCAGCAGCTGGCCGTGCTGCGCCGGGCCAACCTGGTCGTGACCCGCAAGGAGGGCTCGACCGTGTACTACTCGCTGACCAGCCCGCACATCGCGGAGCTCCTGCGGGTGGCCCGCACCATCCTGTCCGGGGTGCTGGCCGGACAGGCCGAACTCCTCGCCGACCTCCAGGCCGCGCAGGGCGAGGCGAAGCCGCGGTCGTAGCGCGGCCCCCCCCGCAGGGGCGGCCTACGCGAAACCGCCGTTGCTCTGCAGGAGCTGGCCGTTGATCCACTGGCCCTGGGGCGAGCAGAGGAAGTCGACGAGGTGGGCGGTGTCCCGCGGGGTGCCGAGGCGGTGGAGAGGAGTCTGCCGGAGCACGGAGGCGCGCCCTTCGTCGGTCATCCACCCGGTGTCCACCGGCCCCGGGTTGATCACGTTGGCGGTGACGCCGAGGTGGGCGAGTTCGTGTGCGGCCGCCAGGGTGATGCGGTCCAGGGCGCCCTTGCTCGCGCCGTAGGGAAGGTTGTCCACGGTGTGGTCGCTGGTCAGGGCGATGATCCGGCCGCTGCCCGGGGTGCCGGCGAAGCGGCGGCCGTACTCGCGGATCAGCAGCCAGGTGGCGCGGGCGTTGACCGCGAAGTGCCGGTCGAAGCTTTCGACGGTGGTGTCGAGGAGACCCGAGTCGACCGACTCGCAGTGGCACATCACCAGGGCGGTGACACCGCCCAGACGGCGTTCGACCTCGTCGAAGAGGCGGCCCGGGGTCTCCGGATCGGCGAGATCCGCCTCTACGGCCGCGGTGGCGGCGCCGTGTGCGCCGAGGGACTCGGTGATCGTGGCGGTCGCGCCGGCCTCCCGGCCCCAGGTCATCCGCTCGTCGTACGGCGTCCAGCAGGTGAAGGCGATGTCCCAGCCCGAGGCCGCCAACCGGCGGGCGATCCCCGCACCGATGCCGACGGTGCGGCCGACCCCCGTGATCAGGGCGAGTGGCCGGCCGGGGGAGAAAGACGGCTCTTCGTCGGGGTGTTGTCGCTCGGGGCTCTTCGTCACGGTCCGAGATCGTTCATGACCGGGGCGGGCGCGGCAACCGCATTTCCGTCCCGCACGATGACGACCAGCTTGCCCCGGGGGTGGCCCGACTCCAGGTGGCGTACGGCTTCGGCGGCCTCGGCGAGGGGATAGGTGCGGTCGATCACCGGTGCGATCGTCCCCGCGGAACGAGCCGCACGCCGGAGTCCGGCCACCGACGAGCCGGGAACGGTCGGGAACCGGTCGGTATGTCCACCGGCACGGCCACCGACCGGCCCTCCAGAAACCGCTGTTCCGGTAGGAGTGCGGCCGGCGGGGTGCCGGTGGCGGCGGTCAGCGGGCGGCCCCCAGGAAACGTCGGATGTACGCCGTCTCCGCCGCGATCCCCTCCGCCAGGCCGGGGTCCGGGTCCTCGTCGAACAGCGAGACCGCGGCGGCGCCGTCCTTCCCGCGCCAGGCCCAGGTGCCGTACGCGAGACCGTCCATGAGCACCGTCGGACGGATCTGACCACCACCCGGCCAGACCTGCCGCTCGTGCTGCGAGGGCACCGAGAGCGAGCGGGAGCGGTAGCCGAGGAGGTAGTTGTCGTACGCGGGAAGCAGCCGCACATCGGGCGGGCCCTCGCCCGGCGGCCCGTCCGCCTCCCCGGCACGCTCCCCGGCCGTCTCCGCGAGCAGCGCGCATCGCCCGCCCGGCACCTCGCACTCGACGAGGCGCCCGGCCGCGCCCAGCGCGCGCCACACCCGGCGGGCGGCCGACAGCGGCAGCCCCGACCAGGTGGCGAAGTCCTCCGGCGCCGCCGGGGCGTAGGCCCGCAGATAGCGCGCCGCCAGCTCGGTCTCGGCCTGCTCGCCCTTCGGTCCCCGGCTTCGTGCCGGCAGCCAGTCGGGCAGCAGGACGAAGGCGGCCTCACCGCCGAGCTCCGGGCCGTGGCAGACGACCCCGCGGAGCGCGGCACGCCGGATGAGATGGAAGGGAGCCTGTCCTTGGGAGGGAAGCCCGCGTTCGGCGAGGCGGCCGGTCAACGCGGCACGGGTCGCGGGCCCTTCGGCGAGGACCTTGGTGAACTCGGCCTCCGCGCGGGCGCATACGTCCTCGTCCAGGCCCAACTCCCGGTGGCGGCGCTCGCTCTGCCGCAGGAACACCGGACCGAGGAGACCGAGCAGCCAGGGCACATCCGCGGCCGGGACCAGCTGCAGCGTGCCGCGCATGAACCAGCCCCGTACGATGCTCCGCTCCGCCTCGGCGGCACGGCGTACCTGGGCGGCGGTCACGTCGGTGGCCCGCACCCGAATCCCCAGGGCCGCGGCCGACGTGTCCTGCGCCTGCACCGCGACCACCCGCTCGACGACCTCGGCCACCGAACCGTGGCGCACGCCCCCGCCCAGCCCCTGACCACGAGCGCGCAACGCCCGCGCCTCGCCCGCCCGCAGAGATCGCATACCTCCGACCGTACCCCGGACCGTACCGGTACTCACGGGCTCTTGTTTGAGGTCAAATGTTAAAGTCGGGTCGAGGCTCGCCAGGACTCCAGCCTCACGCTCCCCTCCCCTCCCCTCCCCTTCCGCCCCGCCCTCGCCGGAACCCGGCCCGAGCCAAGGAGCACCCGCCGTGCGCGCACTCGTCGTCCAGCACGACCATGTGACCGAACCGGGGCTGGTCGGCGCCCGCCTCAGGGAACGTGGCTACGACCTCACCGAGGTGACGGTCGTGCCCGCGGACCGTCATCACACCCCGGACGTGACCTTCGACTTCCCCGAAGCGGCCGAGTGGGACCTCGTCGTCTCGCTGGGCGCCCCCTGGTCGGTGTACGACGAGAGCGCGATCGGCAGCTGGATCGGCGGCGAGCTGGCGCTGCTGCGCAAGGCCCACCACCTCGGCATCCCCGTGCTCGGCGTCTGCTTCGGCGCCCAGGCGCTGACCACGGCCCTCGGGGGCGGCGTCGAGCGGTCCGCGCGCCCCGAGATCGGCTGGACCGAGATCGACACCCACGATCCGGCGCTGGTGGGCCGTGGCCCCTGGATGCAGTGGCACTACGACCGCTGCGTCCCGCCGCCCGGCGCGGAGGAGGTGGCACGCAACGCCGTGTGCGTACAGGCGTTCCGGCTGGGGCGGAGCCTCGGAGTGCAGTTCCACCCGGAGATCACGCGGTGGATGCTGGAGGGCTGGCTGGCCGAGGGGGGCGCCGAGGAGTGCGCGCAGCAGGGCGTGGACACCGCTGAACTGCTCGCCCGCAGCCGTGAGTTGGAGCCGAGGGCACGGGACAACGCCCGCCGGCTCGTGGACGGCTTCCTCGACCGGGTGGCGGGCGTGACGCACTGACGGGAGGCGCTGCACGACCGCGGCGACCACCTCCCGGCCCGGGGCGATGGTTCGACGATCAACATCTGCAACAGGAACGGTCTTGTCAGCGGGCCCTTCCGCGCGGTCTACTCCTCGTCCAAGGGCACGAGCGTGATGTCGCCCCGCGAACCGCGCGAGCCCGCGCACATGGCCCCGCTGTGCCGTCTCCCACCTCCTCGACCCACCCGCAGCCGTACCCCTTCCCCCCGCGCCCCCTCCCCGTTCAGCAGCCCGTCAGAAGGGGTTCCCATGGCTTTCGACAAGGTTGAGCAGGCCGAACCGGCCGGTACCGCACCAGCCGGCGTGAGCGACGACGAGGCCCGCCTCCACGAACTGGGCTACGCCCAGGAGTTGGAGCGCAGCATGTCGGCGTTCTCCAACTTCGCCGTCTCCTTCACGATCATCTGCATCCTCTCCGGATGTATGACCCTGTACGGCTTCGGCATGAACACCGGCGGCCCGGCGGTCATGGTGTGGGGCTGGCCGATCGTCGGTCTGTTCACGCTCACCGTGGGACTGGGCATGGCGGAGGTCTGCTCCAGCTATCCCACGGCCGGCGGCCTCTACTACTGGGCTGCCAAGCTCGCCAAGACCAACGGCCCCGCCTGGGCCTGGTTCACCGGCTGGTTCAACTTCCTCGGCCAGGTCGCCGTCACCGCCGGCATCGACTTCGGCCTCGCCCAGTTCCTCAACGCCTTCCTGGACCTCCAGTTCGGCTTCGCCGCCACCCCCGGCCACACCGTCCTGCTGTTCGGCATCACCCTCCTCGTCCACGCGCTGCTCAACGTCCGTGGCGTCAAGGTCGTCGCCCTGCTCAACAACATCAGCGTGTGGTGGCAGGTCATCGGCGTCGCGATCGTCGTCCTGGCCCTGGCGGTCTTCCCGGGCAAGCACCAGTCCGCGAGTTTCGTCTTCGGCCACTTCGTCAACAACACCGGCTGGGGCTCGGGTCTCTACGTCTCCCTCCTCGGCCTCCTGCTCGCCCAGTACACCCTGACCGGCTTCGACGCCTCCGCCCATATGACGGAGGAGACCCATGACGCCGCCCGTTCCGGCCCCCGCGGCATCGTCAACTCGATCCTGGTCTCCCTGGTGGCCGGCTGGATCCTGCTGATCGGCGTCACCTTCGCCATCCAGAGCTACAGCGGCGCCCTCGGCAGCAGCACCGGGGTACCCCCGGTCCAGATCTTCCTCGACGCGCTCGGCGCGACCGGCGGCAAGCTGCTCCTGCTGATCGTCATCGGCGCCCAGTTCTTCTGCGGCATGTCCTCGGTGACCGCCAACTCCCGCATGATCTACGCCTTCTCGCGCGACGGCGCCCTCCCCGGTTCCCGGATCTGGCACAGCATCAGCGAACACACGCGCACGCCCACCAACGCGGTCTGGCTCGCCTCGAGCGGCGCCTTCCTGCTGGGCCTGCCGTACCTGATCAACCCGACCGCGTACGCGGCCGTGACGTCGATCGCGGTGATCGGCCTGTTCATCGCCTACGTCATCCCGATCTATCTGCGGCTGCGGCAGGGCGATGCCTTCGTCGCCGGACCCTGGCAGTTGGGCCGCTGGAGCAAGCCGGTCGCCGTCACCGCTGTGGTCTGGGTGGCGTTCGTGACCGTCCTGTTCATGCTCCCGCAGGTCAGCCCGGTCACCGCGACCAGCTTCAACTACGCGCCGGTCGCCGTGGCGGTGGTGCTGGGCTTCGCCGGCGCCTGGTGGGGCCTGTCCGCCCGCACATGGTTCAAGGGACCCAAGGTCCAGGGCAGCGCGGACGAACTCGCCGCCATCGAGCGTGACTTGATGGGCGGCTGAGCGCGCCCCGCCGGCCCGGTCGGCTCACCAACCGGTCAGCAGAAGGTGGTTGAGGAGCAGCGCGAGCAGGGCCTGCGCGGTCAGCCAGGCGCGGGGGCGGGACAGCAGGGCACAGGCCGGGAGCAGCCACATCGCGAACGGCAGCCAGATGCGTTCCGTCTCCGCCTTGCTCATCCCGGACAGATCGGCCACCAGCACCGACAGGACGGCGGCGGTGACGAGCAGCGCCAGACGGATCTCCTCGGTGGACGCCGTACGGGGCGGGGCCAGGACGGCGCCGGTGCGCCGCAGCCCCGCCGCCGTCGCCAGGCCCGTGATCAGCACGGTGCACGCCAGGTTGGCCCAGACCCAGTAGCCGTAGGGGCGAATGCCGCCGACCCCCTGGTAGTAGCGGGTGACCAGCAGCCGGTAGCCCTCCCACCAGTCGAACCCGGCGAGGGTGAACACCGCCGGCACCACCGCCGCGCCGGCGAGCAGCAGCACGAGGACCGGCGGCCGTTCGCGGACCCTGTGCCGTCCGATGACCAGCACCGCCGCCCCGGTCACCGCGAACAGGGCCAGGCCGTACGAGAGATAGCAGGTCAGGCCGTACAGCAGCCCGGCGCCGGCGGCCCAGGCCAGGGACCGGCCGGTGACCGCGAGCGCCAGCAGCGCCACCGACCAGGCGGCGACCGCCGCGAAGTAGCCGTCGGCGGAGACGCCCACCCAGACGGCGGCCGGGGCGAGCACCAGGAAGGGCGCCGACCGGCGGGCCAGGCGTTCGCCGGTGAGTGCGCGCAGCGCCACCAGCACCGCAACACACGCCGTCGATCCCACGGTGACGCACCAGGCGCCCGCCCAGCCGCCGCCGCGCAGGCCGGCCCGGTCCAGCAGCACGAAGGTGAGCGTGGCCGCCGGGGGGTGTCCGGCGATATGGGCGGGCCAGGGCGCGGGGGAGCCGCTGACGATGTGGTGGGTGAAGTCGCGCAGGGCCGCGGGGATGTCATGGAAGCGGCCGACGACCGTGAGGTACTCGTTGCGGGCGGTGAGGCGGCCGGCCACGCCCCGCTGCCAGCCGTCGACCAGGGCCAGCGACCAGGTCCACGCCAGGGCCGCGCCCCAGGCCGCGCCGAGCAGCCCGCGCCAGGGCAGCCGTACGGCGAGCGGCGGGCCGTACGCCACCACGCCCGCCGCCACCAGTACGGCGGCCGGTGTGCCCGGGCCCAGATGCGGGTCCCAGTGGGCGAACAGCGGGGGCCAGCGCACGAACAGGGTGCGGTGGGTGTCCTGGATGTGCCGTCCGACCAGTACGGCGACGAGGACGAGCAGGGCGGCGGCCGAGACGGCGCGGAGGTCGGCGTACCGATCACGGCGGGGAGTGCGGGTCACGTCCGCACGCTAGGCCGATGGCCGGGCGGGGAACCGCGACAGCGGTCGGACGTCAGCGTTTCGTCATGGGTCGGGGGCCCTTTCCCCGGATGGTTCCGCCCTACCGTCGGATCATGCGAGACGACGACCCGCGGCTCCCCTCCTCACCCCGGCTCCCTTCCTCTCCCGGCTTCTGGCGCAGCCCCCTGCGCGGTACCTGGTTCACCTCGGTGCTCGGCCTGGTGCTGCTCGTCGGCATCACGGTGCTGTTCGTGACCGGGCTGGTGTCGTACGCCGCCTACAACCCGGGTCTGTCCCCGGTGAACGACCAGACCCCGGGCAAGGGGTTCCTCGGCTTCTATCTCTTCGCCTGGCCGACGAACCCGTACTGGCTGTACCGGCTCACCCAGGGGCTGCACGTCACCCTCGGCATCACCCTGATCCCGGTCCTGCTGGCCAAACTCTGGTCGGTCGTACCGAAGTTGTTCGCACTGCCGCCGGCTCGCTCGCTCACCCACGCCCTGGAGCGGATCTCGCTGCTGACGCTGGTCGGCGGCGGCCTCTTCGAGTTCACCACCGGGGTCCTCGACGTCCAGCTCGACTACGTCTTCCCGGGCTCCTTCTACCCCCTGCACTTCTACGGCGCCTGGGTGTTCTTCGCCGCGTTCGTGACGCACGCGGCCCTCAAGGCGCCCGCCGCCGTACGGGCCGTGCGCGGGCGAGGACGGGAGCGGGAACGGGAGCGGGAGCGGGACGAGCTGGTCTCGCCGCGGCCGGAGGCGGCCACCGTCTCGCGGCGCGGGGCGCTGTGGTTCGTCGGGGCGGGCTCGCTGCTGCTGTTCGTCACGACGGCCGGGCAGAGCATCGGGGGAGCGCTGCGCCGTACGGCCCTGCTCGCGCCGCACGGCTGGGCCGATCCCGGTGGCGGACCGGGCGGCTTCCAGATCAACAAGACGGCGGCCTACGCCGGGATCGATCCGGCGGAGACCGGCGCCGAGGCATGGCGGCTCGTCGTCACGGGGCGCGACGGGCGGACGGTCCGGCTCAGCCGTGCCCAGCTCATCCGACTGCCCCTGTACAGCGAGGCGTTGCCGATCGCCTGTGTGGAGGGCTGGTCCACGGCCGACCAGTGGTGGCGCGGGGTGCGGCTGCGGGACCTCGCGGCCCTGGTCGGATACGACGGCGACCCTCCGGACGCGTTCGTCGAGTCCCTGCAGCGACACGGCGCCTTCCGCCGCGCGGCCCTGCGCGCCAACCAGGTGGCCGACCCGCGCTCCCTGCTCGCCCTGTACGTCAACGGCGAGGACCTGTCCCCCGACCACGGCCACCCCGCGCGGGTCGTCGTGCCCGCCGCGCCCGGCGTCCTCAACACCAAGTGGGTCGCCCGGATCACCTTCGGAGCCCTGTGATGCGCCCGCGCCCGCTTCCCCTCGGCAGCCCCCTCCAACTCCTGCTGCTGGTCTGCTCGTTCGCCCTGACCGTCTACGCCGGAGCGCGGCTGCTCGGCGACGACCCGCTGGGCGTGGCGCTCTGGCTGGTCGGGGCGGCCCTGCTGCACGACCTGGTGCTGCTGCCCCTGTACGCGCTGGCGGACCGGGTCCTCGTCCGCGGTCTCGACGCGGCCGGGCGCCGGGCGTGGGCCATGTACGTCCGGGTCCCCGCCGCCCTCTCCGGACTGCTGCTCCTCGTGTGGTTCCCGCTGATCGGCGGAGTGGTGGACGGGCGCTACCGCTCGGCCACCGGACGGTCGGCGGACGGCTTCCTCGTCCGCTGGCTGCTGATCTCCGCCGTACTCTTCGGCGGCTCGGCGCTGCTGCTGGCCGTACGGGTGCGCAGGGCGACGAAGCGGCGACCGCCGGCCGTCCACTGACCCGCCCGCTCCCAGTCGCGCGCGTACCGCAGCAGGGCAGGGGTGCCGACTCGCGCCCACGGGAACGCGCCACCGTCGTCCGGCCCGGGACCGGCGCCGACGAGCTGGACCCGGACCACCTCGTGGATGTCGGCCGGAGCCGTCTCGGCGATCAACAGGCCGCCGGGACGCAGGAGTTGAGCCGTCCGGTGCAGCAGGGCGCGCGGGTCCCCGCCGATGCCGACGTTGCCGTCCATGAGCAGGACGGTGTCCCAGCGGCCCTCGCCGGGCAGCGTCTCGAACACCGAGCGCCGCAGCGCCGGACCGCCGAGCCGCACCGTGTGGTCGACGGCGGCCGCGCTGACGTCGACACCGAGGACGGTACGGCCACGGCCGGCGAGCTCCGCGACCAGTCGGCCGGGGCCGCAGCCGACGTCCAGTACGGCGCCCTCGCACCGGTCCAGCACCGTCCGGTCGACCGGGTCGGCTCCCGCGCACCACCGCTCGACGTCCAGCGGCAGCAGCCAGCCGTCGGCCCGCCGCAGGAACAGCGGCCCGCACCCGGCCCGCAGAGCGGCCGCATAGGGGTCGGCCCCGGCCCAGGCGGTGACCGGCGGGGCGCTCACCGGTGCGTTCCGTCGGCCGGCGCGCACCGGGACAGGCGGGCCGCGAACCGGCCGCGTGGGGCCAGTGCGGCGACCGCGGCCGCGTCGGTGGCGGTGTCCACGTCTCGCAGCGTCGGCAGGTCGCGCACGCTCAGACCGGCCGTCACCAGGCGCCGGCGCTGGACGGCTCCCGTCCACGGGGTCGACATGGGCACCCCCCGCAGTAGCGCGGGGTCCGGCTCGGCCAGCCCCAGCGCCCAGAAACCGCCGTCCTCCGCCGCGCCGAAGCAGGCGTCGTATCCGGCGAAGTCGACGGAGAGCAGCTCGGGGGTCACCTGCGGGGTGTCCATGCCGATGAGCAGCGCCGGACCGTCGCAGTGCGCGAACGCGTCCGCCAGCCGCTCGTCGAGACCGCCCGCACACTGCCGTACGACGTCGAAGCCGGGTGGCAGCCAGGGGCCGGGCCTGCCGTCCAGGACGAGGAGCCGACGGGCGGCGGGGGCGGCGGCGACGGCGCGCAGGGTGTCGCCGAGCGCAGCCTCGGCCAGGGCCGCGGCCTCGGCGGGACTGAACGGCGGGGTCAGCCGGGTCTTGACCCGCCCCGGCAGCGGTTCCTTGGCGATGACGAGCAGTGTGGTCATCGCACGGCCCTCCCGGCGGCCGGGGGCTCCGCCAGCACCCGGCTCATGTCCCGAACGGCCTGCCAGGTGCCGCGCCAGGTGCCCGTCACCTTGGAGGCGCCGGTGCGCGGCAGATACGGCACGTCGTGCTCGCCGATCCGCCAGCCCGCGTCGGCCGCGCGCACCACCATCTGGAGCGGATAGCCGCTGCGCCGGTCGTCGAGGCCGAGGGAGAGCAGCGCCTCACGGCGGGCGGCGCGCAGCGGGCCCAGGTCGTGCAGCCTGAGCCCGGTACGGCGGCGCAGCAGTCGCGCGAGCGCCAGGTTGCCGGCCCGGGCGTGCGCGGGCCAGGCACCGCGGCCCCGGGCGCGCCGCCGCCCGAGCACCAAGTCGGCCTCCCCGGAACGGACTTCGCGCACGAAGGGCACGAGCAGCGCCGGGTCGAGGGAGGCGTCGCAGTCGCAGAAGCAGACGATGTCGGCGGTGGCGGCGGTCAGCCCGGCGTGGCAGGCGGCACCGAAACCGCGGCGCGGCTCGTGGACGACGGTCGCGCCGAGCGAGCGGGCGATCTCCGCCGAGCCGTCGGTGGAGCCGTTGTCGACGACCAGGGCCCGCCAGCCCGCCGGGATCCGTTCCAGTACCCAGGGCAGGGCCTCGGCCTCGTCGAGACAGGGGAGCACCACGTCCACGCCGGTCGGTGCTGAGGGTGATGAGGTGGTCACGAGGATCACCCTACGAACGGGAACCCGGCATATCGGACGCTCGCTCCTTACGAAACACGGACGTCGGGGCCCGCGCCCGGGCTGGGGAGCGACGTCCGGGACGGCCCGGTGCGAGGCTGGAGACATGCAGCAGCCGTACGCACCCACGGGGGCGAGAGCCATGGACGCAGCCGCTCCCGGGGCCGCCCGGGTCCTGGTGGTCGACGACGACCCGACCGTCGCGGAGGTCGTCGCCGGCTACCTCGGCCGCGCCGGTTTCCTCGTCGACCGGGCCGACGACGGCCCAGCCGCCCTCACCCGGGCCGCCGCCCACTGGCCCGACCTGGTCGTCCTCGACCTCATGCTGCCCGGCATGGACGGCCTGGAGGTCTGCCGGCGGCTGCGGGAACGCGCGCCCGTACCGGTGGTCATACTCACCGCCCGCGGTGACGAGGACGACCGCATCCTGGGCCTGGAGATCGGCGCCGACGACTATGTGACCAAGCCCTTCAGCCCCCGCGAACTGGTCCTGCGGGTCGCGTCGGTGCTGCGCCGCACCCGCCCCGCGCCGGTCGCCCGCCCGCTGGCCGCGGCCGGCCTCGCCGTCGACCCCGCTGCCCGCCGCGCGACCAAGGACGGCGACGAACTCGCCCTCACCCTCCGCGAGTTCGACCTCCTCGCCTTCTTCCTGCGCAACCCCGGGCGGGCGTACAGCCGGGAGGACCTGATGCGCGAGGTGTGGGGCTGGGACTTCGGCGACCTGTCCACCGTGACGGTCCATGTCCGCCGGCTGCGCGGCAAGGTCGAGGCCGACCCGGCCCGGCCCCGCCTGATCCGGACGGTCTGGGGCGTGGGCTACCGCTTCGAACCGGAGCACTTCGAAGCCGAGGGGGAGTGAGCATGCGCGACAACGCCCTCATCGTCCTCTACGCCTTCGCCGGCGCCGCCGCCACGGGCCTCGCCGGAGCGGCCGTGCTGCGCCTGGTCCGGCGCCGCTCGCTGACCCTGTCCGTCACCGTGGTCGCGGCGGTCGGCGTGGGCGGTGTGCTGGCGGGCACCCTCGCGGTCGCCTGGGCGATGTTCCTGTCCTCGCACGACCTGACCGTCGTGACCACGGTCGTCGCCATGGCCGCCGTGGTCTCCCTGCTGACCGCGCTGCTGCTGGGCCGCTGGTTCGTCGCCCGCAGTCATGAACTCGCCGTGGCGGCACGCTCGTTCGGCGAGGCCGGCGACTTCGCCGCGCCCGGAGTACCGGCGACCGCCGAACTGGAGGCGGTCAGCCGTGAGTTGGCCGCCACCAGTGCCCGCCTCGCCGAATCCCGGGACCGCGAGCGCGCGTTGGAGGCCTCCCGGCGCGATCTGGTGGCCTGGATCTCCCACGATCTGCGCACCCCGCTCGCGGGCCTGCGCGCCATGTCGGAGGCGCTGGAGGACGGGGTCGCCGCCGATCCCGACCGCTATCTGAAACAGATCCGCACCGAGGTCGACCGCCTCAACGACATGGTCGGCGATCTCTTCGAACTCTCCCGCATCCACGCGGGGACACTGCCGCTGAGCCGCAGCCGGATCTCCCTGTACGACCTCGTGGGCGACGCGCTCGCGGGCGCCGATCCGCTGGCGCGGGAGTACGGCGTACGGCTGGTCGGCGACGGGGTGGAGCCGGTGCCGGTCGAGGTGGACGGCAGGGAGATGAGCCGCGTCCTGGGCAACCTGCTGGTCAACGCCATCCGCCGCACCCCCGCCGACGGTACGGTGGCGGTCGCCGCCGCCTCCGGCCCCGACGGGGTCGTCCTGTCCGTCACGGACGGCTGCGGGGGAATCCCCGAGGAGGACCTGCCGAAGGTCTTCGAGACCGGCTGGCGAGGCACCCACGCCCGGACGCCCCCCGCCGGCGCGGGCCTCGGTCTCGCGATCGTGCGCGGCATCGTCGAGGCCCACCAGGGCCGGGCCACCGTGCACAACGTCCCCGGCGGCTGCCGCTTCGAGGTGGTGCTGCCCGCCGCCGCCTCCTGATATGGCGGGCAGCACCACCGGTCCCTCGGGCCTACGCTCCGCGCAGCGCGGCCCGTGCGAACTCCCGCATCCCCTCCGCGAATCCGACCTCCGGCTTCCAGCCCAGCTCGGCCCGCAGCCGTCCCGAGTCGGCCGTGATGTGCCGTACGTCGCCCAGCCGGTACTCCCCGGTGACGACCGGCTCGGGACCGCCGTGGGCGTCGGCCAGGGCGCGGGCCATCTCGCCCACCGTGTGCGGCTCACCGCTCCCGGTGTTGTACGCGGTCAGCGTGCCCGGTGCCGAACCCGCCTCCAGCGCCGCCGCGTTGGCCGCGGCCACGTCCCGTACGTGCACGAAGTCCCGGCGCTGCCCGCCGTCCTCGAACACCCGGGGCGCCTCGCCCCGGGCCAGCGCGGACCGGAAGAAGGAGGCGACGCCCGCGTACGGGGTGTCGCGGGGCATCCGGGGCCCGTACACGTTGTGGTACCGCAGCGCGATCGCCGACCCGCCCGTCGACCGGGCCCAGGCGGCCGCCAGATGCTCCTGGGCCAGTTTGGTCGTGGCGTACACGTTGCGCGGATCGACGGGCGCGTCCTCGCCGACCAGCCCCGGCAGCAGCTCGGCACCGCACACCGGGCACCTCGGCTCGAACCGCCCCGCCGCCAGATCGCCGACGGCCCGCGGGCCCGGCCGTACGACCCCGTCGCGCGGGCAGGCGTACCGCCCCTCCCCGTACACCACCATCGACCCGGCCAGCACGAGATGGTGTACGCCCGCCTCGGCCATGGAGGTGAGCAGGGTGGCGGTGCCGAGGTCGTTGTGGGAGACGTACTGTGCCGCGTCCCCGAAGTCCACGCCCAGCCCGACCATCGCGGCCTGGTGGCAGACGGCGTCCACCCCCACCAGCGCCCGCCCCACCGCCACCGGATCGCGCACGTCGGCACCCGGGTCCGCCCGCACGTCGAACACCACGGGCTCGTGCCCGCGCCCCGCCAGCGCCTCCACGACATGGGACCCGATGAACCCGGCACCGCCGGTGACCAGTACACGCATAAGCCCACGCTAGGCCGGAGAACCCGTCCGGCCTGGACCCCGCGCACCCACGTCACGACTCCGTAAGACACGCCGTCCCCGCGGCGGCGACGGTCGTCGTGGCGGCCGTCTGTGCCGAGTGGGGGCATGCTGGTGTTCGTACGCAGGGGCCGGGAGGTGCTGGGATGCGGTGGTGGGTGGGAGTGTGGGCCGTCGTCGGGGCGGTGGTTGTGGTGGGGTGCGGTGCGTCGGGGGGAGCGCCCTCGGGGAGCGGTGGCGGTACGGCGGGGTCGCCCGGCTCGACGAGTCGGTCCTCCGTGACGCCCTCGCCCTCCGTGTCGCCCTCGCCGTCTGCGACGTCGTCCGGGTCGGGCGCCGCGTCGCCCTCCTCGGCGGCCGGCTGTGTCTCCGGGCGGGTGGAGCTCACCCCCGACAAAGGTGCCGCCGTCGTGCGGCTGTGTGCGCGGCCCGGGACCACGGTGGCGCTCGTGCTGGAACCCCGGGCCGACGACAAGCGCTGGACGGCCGTACTGAGCTCCGCGCCGGCTCTCGTCGCCGTCTCCGGATGGCGGCTGGACGCGGACGGCACCGCCCACGCCTCGCTGCGGTGCGCCGGCACCCGGGGCGGTGCGGCCGTCGTCACCGCGCAGGCGAAGGCGCCGGACGTGGCGGGCGCGGCGCGGACCGCTCTCACCGTGCGCGTGGACGTCGTACCGTACACGGCACAGGGGTGACCCCGGCCGGAGCCGGAGCCACCCCTGATGTGTCTGCCGCGCGCCGCGTCAGCCGCAGTCGCGCACCCTGATCGTGTAGATGCCGCGGCCGTGGGTGGCCGCGTACAGCGTGCCGCCGTCGGGGCTCAGCTTCAGCTGGAGCACGGCGACGGCCGGAAGGCTGCCGACGCGCTGCCAGCTGGTGCGGCCCGGCGCCCGGTAGACGACGCCGAGGTCGGTGGCGACGGCGAGGCCGCCGTTCGGTGTGACGACGGCGGAGTTGGCCGGTACGTCGGGCAGGTTCCTGGAGATGTCCTTCCAGGTGGTGCCGCCGTCGGTGGACTCGAACACATGGCCGACGCCGGCGCCGGGACCCTCGGTCCAGTGCCGGGAGAAGCCGTTGACCGCGAGGAAGACGTGGTCGGCGTTCTTCGGGTCGACGGCGAAGCCGCTGAGGTACCGGTTGGGTACCGTGCCGTCCACGGGCAGGGCGATGTCGTGCCAGCCGGTGCCGTCCGCGTTGCCGACGGAGATGCCGCGGGTGAAGCCCTGGTTGTTGCAGGGGCCGCACCAGGCCGCGTACACCTTGCCGCCCGAGGCCGCGACGGCGGTCGCGGTATGGCCCGCGCCGAGGTCGTACACGCTCTTCCACTCGTCACCGCTGCGGATGGCGTACCCGTGGGTCTGCACCCACACGTGCCGGCCGCCCGCGATCCATGTCGAACTGCTCTTCAGATCGGCGGCGAGCGGGGCGATGAAGCGGGCCTCGCCGGTGGCGTTGTCGGCCGGGGCGACGTTGTACGACGTCGCCTTGCTCGGGTCGGTCAGCCAACTGCCGTCGTTGACGGCGCAGTTCTGCGTCACCTGGATCGAGAGGTACACGTACTCCTCGGCGATGTCGCAGCCGTTGGCCGGGTCGGTGAGCGTGTCGCCGCCGTCGCCGCCGAAGTTGGAGCCCATCACGGTGTCGTTGCTGCGGAGGATGGACTGGCCGTTGTCCTGGAGGCCGCCGGTGACGGAGACGCCGCCGTGGTCGAGGTCCTTGCCGACGCCCACCGAGTAGTACTGGAGGGTGTCGATGGTCCCGTCGTTGAGGGAAGTCCAGTCGGTGGCATGGCCGGAGGCGTCCTGGGAGCCGTTGACCGGGCGCTTGTAGACACCGCCGTCGTTGCCGACGTACACGAAGCTCTTGCCGTGGTAGCTGCCGATCGCGACGCCGTGCTGGTCGGAGTGGGTGGTCGGGTTGCAGTCACCGGTCTGCTTGGCCGGATCGATGGACCAGCAGGGGAAGTTGAAGTTCCAGTAGGGGCCGACCGTGGACCAGGTGGAGCCGCCGTCCTTGGTCTCGTAGACCTCCTCCAGGCCCGCGTAGACGTGATCGGCGTTGGCCGGGTCGACGGTGAGGAACTGGTTGTACCAGGCCTGCACGCCCGGCATGTAGCCGCTGCTGGTCAGCGCCGAGCCGTCGGCCGCCAGGCCCTGGTAGTCGGCGATCTTCGTCCAAGGTCCGGTGGGGGAACCGGACTTGGAGACGTAGATGCCCTCCAGACCGCTGTCCGGGTTGGTGTTCAGCTGCTCCGGCGACTGGTCGATGGCGTAGTAGCGGGAGCCGTCGGCGGAGCGGGCGAAGGTGACGTTGCCGACGTCGTCCGCGTCGGCCGGCAGATCGCCGAGACCGCTGGTGATCCGCGTCCAGGTACCGTCCGCGCCCTTGGTGTAGAAGCCGTTGTAGTCGTCACCGCTGCGCCAGCCGACCGCGAGGACCACCTTGGACGGGTCCTTCGGGTCGATCGCGATGTCATTGGCGATGTTCTTGTACGGTGCCGAGGGATCGGCTGCCTGCGAACCGCCCGGCAGATAGTCGGGGTTGGGCGCGAACTCCAGCTTCCAGGCGCCCTTCAGGGTCTTGGTGGAGTGGCTCCACACGCCCTTGCTGGTCGCCGCCCACACCTTGCCGCCGCCGAAGCGCAGCTCATGGATGGTGGTGGACTCCAGCTGGTCGCCGCCGACCCGGCTGCGCGCGGAGAAGGTGCCGTCGTGCGGGTGGGACAGGACGTAGACACCGCTGCCGAGGTAGGCGTCCGCGTTGGTGGTCGCCTCGCCGGTGCCCAGCCACAGCCGGCCGGAGCGGTCCAGGGCTAGCGCGCCGGTGGACTGCGAGGACAGCTTGTCGCTGATCGGCTGCCAGTGCCCGCCACCGTGCCTGGAGCGCCATACGCCGCCGCCCGCGCTGCCCGCGTACACGTACCCGTCGTCGTCCGCGGCGATCGCCGCCATCCGGCCGGTCACATTGCCGGAGCCACCGCTGGAGTTGGAGTCGATGTCCCGGTAGCGCGAGTCGTCGGAGTTGTACGGCAGATCGGTGACATTGCGCCAACTGCCGCCCGTGGAGGGGAGACTGGTGAGGTCGTCCCAGGCGGCGCCGTACGCGCCGGGCGCGACGATGCCGGGCGAGGTGCGGGCCTCGGCGTACTGGTCGGCGCCCTCGGCTATCTCGTCCGCCTCATTGCCGCCGTCGTCGTCCTCGGCCGTCAGGCTGGGGCGCATCACGCCCACGGAGTGCTCGCGCTGGGCGGCGAGCCGGTCGAGGGTGCGGACGCCGAAGGGGCTGGTGCCCCCGCCGGACGCGGCGCTCGCGGGCAGTGCGACCAGCGCGGCGGTCGCGGTGAGCGCGCAGGTCGTGAGCCAACGTCGTCTTCGGGTCGATACTGACAACGGATCCTCCCAAACGGGCATGTGTACAGCCGTCGCTGGGACCTGATCACACACACGGGAAGGAGTGTCCGGAACTTGGACAGGTTTTGACTGGAACCTGTCACTTCAGGTGCCGGGTAGCGACCCCGGCGGCAAGGAAGAGGTGCGTCCCCATGCGGCCCTGGCGGTTCGTGGTGTGGTTCGGCACGGTGAGCCTGCTCGCGGACTTCGTCTACGAGGGCGCCCGCTCGATCACCGGCCCGCTGCTGTCCTCGCTGGGCGCGTCGGCGCTCGTGGTCGGCGTGGTGACCGGCGCGGGCGAGGCGGCGGCGCTCGGACTGCGCCTGGTCTCCGGGCCGTTGGCGGACCGCACCCGGCGGTTCTGGGGTCTGGCGATCGCCGGCTACACCCTCACCGTGATCTCCGTACCCCTGCTGGGCGTGGTCGGCGTCCTGTGGGCGGCCTGCGCGCTGGTGATCGCCGAGCGGGTGGGCAAGGCGGTGCGCTCACCGGCCAAGGACACCCTGCTGTCGCATGCCACCGCCGCCACCGGGCGCGGACGCGGCTTCGCCGTCCATGAGGCGATGGACCAGGTCGGCGCGCTGATCGGCCCCCTCGTCGTGGCCGGCGTGCTCGCGCTCACCGGCGGCGACTACGGACCGGCGCTCGGCGTGCTCGCCGTACCGGGAGTCGCGGTCCTGGCCCTGCTGATGTGGCTGCGGGCCCGGGTCCCCGACCCGGAGGCGTACGAACGAGCGGCCGCCGCCGACCCGGAGGCCGACGAAATCGGGGCTGCTTCTCCCGCGGTCTCTTCCGCCGCCGCTTCCGGCCCCGCTCCCGTTCCCGCCGCCACGCCCGCTTCCGCCGCCGCTCCCACCCCCGGCCCCGCGCCGGACGCCCGTCTGCCGCGCGCGTTCTGGACGTACGCGGCCTTCACCGCCGCCACCACCGCCGGCTTCACCACCTTCGGGGTGCTCTCCTACCACCTCGTCGAGCGGCATCTGATGACGGCCGCGTGGGTGCCGGTGCTGTACGCCGCCGCCATGGCCGTCGACGCCCTCGCCGCCCTGGCGACGGGCTGGCTGTACGACCGCGCGGGTGCGCGGGTGCTGGCCGCGCTGCCGGTCCTGACCGCCGCCGTCCCGATGCTGGCGTTCACGGACACGGTGGCCCCGGCCGTGCTCGGCTCCCTGGTGTGGGGCGCGGCCATGGGCATCCAGGAGTCCACCCTGCGCGCGACGGTCGCCGACCTGGTGCCGCCGGGGCGGCGGGCGACGGCGTACGGCGTCTTCGCCGGGGTGGTCGGCGCGGCGAGCCTGGTGGGCGGGGCGCTGACCGGCGCCCTGTACGGGGTGTCGATCCCGGCGCTGATCACGGTGGTCGTGGCCGCGCAGCTGCTGGCCCTCGTGCTGCTGGCGGTCCAGAGGCCGGGTCGGCGCGCGGACTGAGCCGCGCGGACCGCGCCGAGGCCGTCCTACCCGGCGTCGTACCGGCGTCGTACGATCCGCTCCTCCTGAAGGAGGACCCCGCCCGCCCGGCTCGTGCCGTCGCACCAGGCCCCAGTGCCAGCACGGGCACGATGCCCCGGCACACCCCCGCGAGCCACGCTGGTCGCTCACCCCGAATCGCGACCTGGAGATCCGTTTCTCGTGGCTACCTTGCTCTATCGGCTGGGCCGGAGCGCCTTCCAACGGCGTTGGCGTGTGCTGTTGTTGTGGGTCGTGATCCTCGGCGCCGTCGGCCTCGCCGCCGCCGAGGCCCCGGCCGCCTCCGACGACGGCACGTCCTTCATGCCGGGCATCGAGGCCCAGAAGGCCTTCGACCTGATCGGCGAGCGCTTCCCCGGCTCGGACGCCGACGGCGCGAACGCGCGGATCGTGTTCGTCGCGCCGGGCGGGGAGAAGGTGACCGCGGCCGGGCACCGCGCCGCCATCGACGCGCTGGTGGGCGAGGCCGCGAGTGAGCCCCAAGTGGCCGACGCCGTCAGCCCGTTCACGGCGGGGGCGGTGAGCGGGGACGGCTCCACCGCCTACGCCACCGTGAACTTCAAGGTCAAGGCGGGCGATCTCACCGACGCCGACAAGGCCGCGCTGGAGAAGGCCGTCGACCGGGCCCGGGACTCCGGGCTCACGGTGGAGGTGGGCGGCACCGCCCTCGCCGAGCAGCCGGCGGCGGGCGGTCCGGCCGAGGGCATCGGCATCGCCCTGGCCGCCGTCGTCCTGCTGATCACCTTCGGCTCCCTGGCGGCCGCCGGTCTGCCCCTGCTGACCGCGATCGTCGGCGTCGGGATCAGCATGGTCTCCATCACGGCGCTGGGCAGCGCCTTCGGCCTGTCCCTCACCACCGGGACCCTCGCCACGATGCTGGGGCTCGCGGTCGGCATCGACTACGCCCTCTTCGTGGTCTCCCGCTACCGGGAGGAGCGTGCGGGCGGCCACGATCCGCGGGAGGCGGCCGGCCTCGCCGTCGGCACGGCCGGTTCGGCGGTCGTGTTCGCCGGTCTGACCGTCGTCATCGCGCTCGCCGGTCTGTCGGTGATCGGCGTGCCGATGCTGACGAAGATGGGCCTGTGCGCGGCGGGCGCGGTGGTCGTCGCCGTACTGATCGCACTGACCCTGGTCCCCGCCCTGCTCGGGATGTGGCCGAACGCCGTGCTGCCCCGCCGTACCCGCGGGCGCGGTGCCTCGGCCGGGCCCCCGCCCCGGGACAACGGCGGTTCCCGCTGGGCCCGGTTCGTGCTGCGCCGTCCGGTGGCCGTCCTGGTGGCGTGCGTCGCGGGTCTCGGCGCGCTCGCCCTGCCCGCCACGCACCTGGAGATGGGCATGCCGGGCGCCGAGTCCAAGCCGGTCTCCTCGACCGAACGGCGCGCCTACGACGACCTCGCCGACGGCTTCGGCGCGGGCTTCAACGGGCCGCTGACCGTCGTCGTGGACGTCCGGGGAGCCACCCGGCCGAAGCAGGCGGTCGGCGACCTCGCCGGGAAGATCCGCGCCACCCACGGGGTCGTCTCCGTCTCTCCCGCGCGCTTCAACCCGGCCGGTGACACCGCCCTGTTCTCGGCGGTCCCGGCCACCGGCCCCAACGACGAGCGGACCAAGGACCTCGTCCACACCATCCGCGCCGAGCGCGCGGCCCTGGAGCGGGGCACGGGGGCGCGCTTCGAGGTCACCGGCTCCACCGCCATGGACATCGACGTCGCGAACGCCCTGCAGGACGCGCTCGTGCCCTATCTCGCCGTCATCGTCGTCCTGGCGCTGCTCCTGCTGCTGGTCGTCTTCCGGTCCGTGCTCGTGCCGGTCAAGGCCGCCTTCGGGTTCCTGCTGTCGGTGCTGGCCGCGCTCGGCGCGGTGGTGGCGGTCTTCCAGTGGGGCTGGGGCGCCGGACTGCTGGGCGTGGAGCAGCCCGGCCCGATCATGAGCCTGATGCCGATCTTCCTGGTCGGTATCGTCTTCGGCCTGGCCATGGACTACGAGGTGTTCCTGGTGTCGCGCATGCGGGAGGCGTACGTCCACGGCGACCGGGCCCCCGACGCGGTCGTCACCGGGTTCCGGCACAGCGCCCGGGTGGTCGTCGCCGCGGCGGTGATCATGATCGCGGTGTTCTCCGGCTTCATCGGCGCCGGCGAGTCGATGATCAAGACGGTCGGGTTCGGCCTCGCCGTCGCGGTGCTGTTCGACGCCTTCGTGGTCCGGATGACGCTGGTGCCCGCGGTGCTGGCCCTCCTCGGCGACAAGGGGTGGTGGCTGCCCCGGTGGCTCGACCGGCTGCTGCCCCGCGTCGACGTCGAGGGCACCGGCCTCGCCGCGCCGCCCGGGCCCACCGCCGCGCCCACGTCCACGAGCGGCACACCGGCGCCGCAGGAACCGGCCCGCACCTGACCCTCGTAGGACGGACCGCGGCGCCCGGTGCGACGGCGCCGCGGTCCGCCGTGTGTGAGCATGACTGTCCTGGACCCTCGGAGTGTGATGTACAGCAGCTGGCAGAGCCGGGCGGCGGCCCGGCCGAGAGCCGTCGAGGTCACGGCGCTGGTCGTGTTGTTCGCTCTCACGGTCGCCGTTGTCCTGCTCACCCGGGCGGTGATGCCCGAGACACCGGACCTGTGGCCCGCGCTCGTCCTCGGCGCGGTCGCCTGCGCCGCGCTGCGATGGCGCCGCGACCACCCGCTGCACGTGCTCGCGGCGACCACGCTGTGCACCATGGCGCTGGGTGCCCTCGGCTATCTCCTGACTCCCGGGGTGATGGGCCCGCTCCTGGTCGCGCAGTACGCGGTGAGTGTGCGCACCCCGCGCCGGGCCACCTGGAACAGCGCCCTGGCGGCCGCCGCCGGCATGGTCGTCACCGGGGTGTTCCGGGCGCCCTTCCACAACTCCGTGGTCCTCGCCGTCGTCAACCCGGCGGCCTGGGTGCTGCTGGCGGCGGCCTTCGGCTCCTACGTCCGGGTGCGCCGGGAGTACGCCGTGGCCCGCGCCGAGCACGCCGCCCGGGAGCGCGACGAGGAGGCACGGCACCGGGTGATCCAGGAACGGATGCGCATCGCACGGGAGTTGCACGACGTCGTCGCCCATCACCTCACCCTCGCCGACGCCCAGGCCGGCACCGCCGCGCACTTCTCCGGGACCGACCCCGCCAAGGCACTGGAGATCATCGGCGCACTGCCCCGGACCACGGCCGCCGCCCTGCGCGAACTCAAGGCCGCCGTAGGCCTGCTGCGCCAGGACACCGACCCCGCCGACGACCTGGCCCCCGCACCCGGTCTGGACCGGCTGCCCGATCTGGTCGACGCCTGCGCGGCGGCCGGCCTGGAGGTCACCGTCACCACCGAGGGGCGGCCGCGGGGGCTCACCCCCGTGCTCGACCTGACGGCGTACCGGATCATCCAGGAGGCGCTGACCAACGTCAGCAAGCACGCGGCCACCCGTACCGCGCGGGTCGGGCTGCGCTACACACCCCGCCGGCTGAACCTCACCGTCACCAACGAGACGACCGGCCGCCCCGCCGCCACCCACGGCGCCGACGGCGGCTTCGGACTGCTCGGCATGCGTGAGCGCGCCATGGCCGTGGGCGGCACCTTCCGCGCCGGCCCTCGCCCGGAGGGCGGCTTCGAGGTCGACTGCGCCCTGCCGTACGCCCCTTATGCCCAGGACGCCCGCGACGACCGGGACGACCGAACCGCCCCCGGTCGTCCCGGCGCCCCCGACCGCCCCGGCAGACCCGACGACGAAAGCCCCGCGCCATGACCATCCGTGTCCTGCTCGCCGACGACCAGGCCCTGCTGCGGGCCACCTTCCGGATGCTCATCGACTCGGTCGAGGACATGACGGTGGTCGCGGAGGCGGCCGACGGTCAGGAGGCCGTCGACCTCACCGCCGAGCACCGCCCCGACGTGGTCGTCATGGACATCCGTATGCCGCACGTCGACGGAGTGGCCGCCACTTCGGCCATCTGCGCCCGGCCGGAACTCGGGGACACCCACATCCTGATCCTCACCACCTTCGAGAACGACGCGAACGTGGCGGGGGCCCTGCGGGCCGGTGCGAGCGGCTTCCTCGGCAAGGGCGTCAGCCCCGAGGTGCTGCTGTCGAGCATCCGTACCGTGGCGGACGGCGACTCCCTCCTCTCGCCCACCGCCACCCGGGCCCTCATCACCCGCTTCCTCGCCACCCCCGACACCGACGGGTTCCTCGCGCTCCCCGACGCCGTCAAGGCCCTGACCGACCGCGAACGCGAGGTCACCGCCCTCGCCGCGCACGGAAAGTCCAACGCCGAGATCGCGGACCAGCTGGTCCTCAGCCCGTTGACCGTACGCAGCCACATCCAACGGGCCATGACCAAGCTCCACGCCCGCGACCGCGCCCAGCTCGTGGTCGTCGCCTACCAGAGCGGTCTGGTCAAGGCCCGCCCGCACCAGGGCGGTTGAGGTCCGGTCCCTTGGATCGCGGATGAAGTTGTGCAACTTCTTGACGGGCGTAAGAAATTGGCCCTAGATTCCCTGACGCTTCGTTCAGTGCACTGAGCATCCGCTGCACCCCTCCCCACAGGAGCCGCCCCCATGCCTGCCAGCACCCGCTCCCGCACCCGCCGCACCCGGCTGCGCGTCGCCCTGGCCGCCCTGGCCACGCTGACCTCCGCGGCCCTCACCACCCTCCCCTCGGCCGCCGAGCCGGACACGGCCGTTTCCGGCCACCTCACCGGCACCCTCGCCGACGGCGCCACCTGGATCGCGGACGTCCCCGAGCAGTGGAACGGCACCCTGCTGATCTTCAGCCACGGCTTCGGCCCCACCGTCGCCCAGGACGCCCCCTCCGCCGCCGTCCGCACCCAACTGCTCGCCCAGGGCTACGCCATGGCCGGATCGTCCTACGACCCCCATGGCTCGATGTGGGCCCTGAACAGCGCCGAACGTGACCAGTTCGCCACCGTCGACGCCGTCACCGCGAAGATCGGCACACCGCACCGCACCCTCGCCATCGGCCAGTCCATGGGCGGACTGGTCAACGCGCAGCTCGCCCGCGACGGCGCCGGCCGTATCGACGGCGCGCTCGGCCAGTGCGGCCTGGTCGCGGGCGGCACCGACCTGGACAACTACCAGCTGGACGCCGAGTACACGATCGCCCGACTGTTCCTGCCGGAGCAGGACGTGAAACTGATCCACTTCGGCACCTCCGACGAGGCCGCCGCGACCGCCAAGAAGCTCACCGACGCCGTCACCGCCGCACAGGCCACCCCGCAGGGCCGCGCCCGCGTCGCGCTCGCCGCCGCCTTCCTCAACCTGCCCGCCTGGTCACCCGGCAAGGCCAAGCCGGCGCCGACCGACTGGGCGGGCCAGGAGGCGCAGCAGTACGACTGGTTCGCGCAGGGCATCCTGACGTTCGTCGAGGGCGGGCGCTACGCGATCGAGCAGTCCGCCGGCGGCAACAACTCCTGGAACAAGGGCGTCGACTACGGCCGTCTGCTCGCCGGTTCCGAACACGCGCCCCAGGTCCGCGCCCTCTACCGGGCGGCCGGCCTCGACCTGCGGGCCGACCTGAAGTCCCTGACCGAGGGCGCCTCCATCACCGCCGACCCCGCGGCGGTCCGCACCGCCCAGCGCACCTCCTCCGCCGGCCAGGGCCTCGGCGTACCGCTCCTCGACATCCACACCACCGCCGACAACCTCGTTCCGGTGCAGCAGGAGAACCGCTTCGCCGCCCGCGTCCGCGCCGCCGGCGACGGCGCCCTGCTGCGCCAGGCCTTCGTCGACCGGCAGGGCCACTGCGCCTTCACCACCGCCGAGACCGTGGCCGCCCTGCACGCCCTCGAACACCGCGTCGAGACCGGCCGCTGGGACGACGTGGCCACGCCGGCCGCGCTCCAGAAGTCGGCCACCGCGCTCGGTCTCGACGGCGCGGCGTACGTCCGCTACCACCCGTCCCGCCTGACGGTGGGCCGCGACGGCCGTCACTGACTCCGGGCGCGCCGCCCGCGTGCGGACGTGTGCTCTCGGCGCCGTTCCGGCCGACCTGGCCGATACGCGACCTTTCCGCCGTTCTCGGCCTTGTCCACACTGCCCTTGAGGGAATCGGGGGTGGTGCGGATGGCCGCGCGGCGCAAAGGACCACGAAGGCGCCGGGCGCGGGGGCGCAAGGCCCGCAGGGACGCGCTCTCGCGCCGGGCCGGCGCCGGACTCGCGGTGGTCCTGGTACTGGCCCTGTTCTGGTCGGCGGTCTGGCCGTACGTCATCGGGATCGCCGTCGCGGCCACGCTCGGCGGGCTGGGCTGGTGGATGTGGCGTACGGACCGGATCGTGCGCGGACGGGACCGGGAGTGGCGGCGCCAGGACGCGACCGCCGCCGCGCACCGGTCGCTCGCCGAGGTGGACACCATGAGCGGTACGGAGTTCGAGGACTTCGTCGCCGCGCTGTGCCGTCGGGACGGATGCCGTGAGGTGCGACGCGTGGGCGGCTCGGGCGATCAGGGCGCCGATGTCGTCGGGCGGTTGCCGGACGGGCGGGCCATGGTCGTGCAGTGCAAGCGGTACACGCCGAGCGCGGTCGTCGCCAGCCGGGAGGTGCGGGACCTGCTCGGGTCGAAGGTGCACTTCGGGGCCGACGTCGCCGTGTTCGTGACGACGACCCGGTTCAGCGGGCAGGCCATGGACGTCGTCACCCGCAACGGCATCGTCGCCGTCAACCGCGACCTGCTGGGTGCCTGGAACAGCGGTGCCTCGCTGCCCGCGCTGATGGGCCTGGACGGTACCGGCGAGGGCGACGCCCGCCACCGGGCGCGCCGGCGGACGACGTACGGGCGCAAACGGCGGCGTCCGGGCCGCCCCCTGCGGGACGGCCCGGACGTCAGTGGCCTCGCTCGGTGACCCCGGGGATCAGGCGATGTCGAAGCGGTCCGCGTCCGAGACCTTGACCCAGGCCGCGACGAACTCCTTGACGAACTTCTCCTTGGCGTCGTCCGAGGCGTAGACCTCGGCGAGCGCGCGCAGTTCGGAGTTGGAGCCGAAGACCAGGTCGGCACGGGTGCCGGTCCACTTGACCTCGCCGGTGGCGTCGTCGCGGCCCTCGAAGAGGGTCTGGTCCTCGGAGACCGACGACCACGTGGTGCCGAGGTCGAGCAGGTTGACGAAGAAGTCGTTCGTCAGCTTGCCCGGGGTCTCGGTGAGGACGCCGTGCGCGGTGTCCTGGTGGTTGGCGCCCAGGACGCGCAGGCCACCGACCAGGACGGTCAGCTCGGGGGCGCTCAGACCGAGCAGGTTCGCCTTGTCGAGCAGCAGGAACTCGGCCGGCAGACGGTTGCCCTTGCCCTGGTAGTTGCGGAAGCCGTCGGCGGTGGGCTCGAGCGCGGCGAAGGACTCCGCGTCCGTGTGCTCCTCCGTGGCGTCCACCCGGCCCGGGGTGAAGGGCACCTCGACGTCGAAGCCGGCGTCCTTGGCGGCCTTCTCGACCGCGGCGGCACCGCCGAGGACGATCAGGTCGGCCAGGGAGACCTTCTTGGCGCCGGTGTTGAAGCCGGCCTGGATGCCCTCCAGGACCCGCAGCACCTGGGCGAGCTTGTCGGGCTCGTTGACCTCCCAGCCGGCCTGCGGCTGGAGGCGGATACGGGCGCCGTTGGCACCGCCGCGCTTGTCGCTGGTGCGGAAGGTCGACGCGGACGCCCAGGCGGTGGAGACCAGCTGGGAGACCGTGAGGCCCGAGTCGAGCAGCTTGGCCTTCAGGGCCGCCACGTCGGCGGCGTCGATGGCCTCGCCCTCGGCGGCCGGCAGCGGGTCCTGCCACAGCAGCGTCTCCTCCGGGACCTCCGGGCCGAGGTACAGGGACTTCGGGCCCAGGTCACGGTGGGTCAGCTTGTACCAGGCGCGGGCGAAGGCGTCCGCGAACTGGTCGGGGTTCTCGTAGAAGCGCTGCGAGATCTCCTTGTAGACCGGGTCGAACTTCAGCGACAGGTCGGTCGTGAGCATCGTCGGGAGCTTCTTCTTCGTCGCGTCGTGCGCGTCCGGGATGATCGCCTCGGCGTCCTTCGCGACCCACTGCTTCGCGCCGGCCGGGCTCTCGGTGAGTTCGTACTCGTACTCGAAGAGGTTCTTGAAGAAGCCGTTGCTCCACTGGGTCGGCGTGGCGGTCCAGGTGACCTCCAGGCCGGAGGTGATCGCGTCGCCGCCCTTGCCGGTGCCGTAGGTGCTCTTCCAGCCCAGGCCCTGCTGCTCGATCGGGGCGCCCTCGGGCTCGGGGCCGACGTTCTCCGCGGGGCCGGCGCCGTGGGTCTTGCCGAAGGTGTGGCCACCGGCGATGAGGGCGACGGTCTCCTCGTCGTTCATCGCCATCCGGCGGAAGGTCTCACGGATGTCGCGGGCCGCGGCGATCGGGTCCGGGTTGCCGTTCGGGCCCTCGGGGTTGACGTAGATCAGACCCATCTGGACCGCGCCGAGCGGGCTCTCCAGGTCACGGTCGCCGGTGTAGCGCTGGTCGTCCAGCCAGACCTTCTCGGGGCCCCAGTAGACGTCCTCCTCCGACTCCCAGACGTCCTCACGGCCGCCGCCGAAGCCGAAGGTCGTGAAGCCCATGGTCTCCAGCGCCACGTTGCCGGCGAGGATCATCAGGTCGGCCCAGGACAGCGCCTGGCCGTACTTCTTCTTGACCGGCCACAGCAGACGGCGGGCCTTGTCCAGGTTGCCGTTGTCGGGCCAGCTGTTCAGCGGGGCGAAGCGCTGCTGGCCGGCGCCGGCGCCGCCGCGGCCGTCGCTGACGCGGTAGGTGCCCGCGGAGTGCCAGGCCATCCGGATCATCAGCGGGCCGTAGTTGCCGAAGTCGGCCGGCCACCAGTCCTTGGAGTCGGTCAGCACCTCGGCGATGTCCTGCTTCACCGCCGGGAGGTCGAGGCCGTTGAACGCCTCGGCGTAGTCGAAGTCCTCACCGAGCGGGTTCGCCACGGCCGGGTTCTTGGCGAGGATCTTCAGGTTGAGCCGCTCCGGCCACCACTGGCTGTTGCCGCCGCCCTGGGTCGGGTGCAGGGCACGGGCGTCGTGCGCCACCGGGCACTTCGCCTCTACGGCGTCGTTGTTCTCGGGCATGGGAATCCTTCCGGGGGTTGCTGCTCAGGCCGTGCGTGCGGAGGAACAGTCGGGGCACAGGCCCCAGTAGATGACCTCGGCCTCGTCGATCGCGAAGCCTCGGTCGTCCGAGGCGGTGAGACAGGGAGCGTGACCGACCGCGCAGTCGACGTCGAAGACGGCACCGCACGACCGGCACACGAGGTGGTGGTGGTTGTCACCGACCCTTCCCTCGAACCGGGCCGGGCTGCCGGGCGGTTCGATACGGCGTACGAGGCCCGCGCCGGTCAGTGCGTGGAGCGCCTCGTACACCGCCTGAAGGGATATGTGGCCGACCCGGCCGCGCACGCCCGTGGCGATCGCGTCGACGTCGAGGTGGTCACCCTCGCGGACGGTCTCCAGCAGTGCGACCCGGGCGGCAGTCACCCGCAGGCCGGCACCGCGCAGCTCATCGGCGGTGGTCGGAGGCTGGGGTGCGGTCATGGCGACCAACCTACAGCCATAAACACGAACGATTCAAGAAAACGAACCGTGCAAGTTTGGTGTCGGACTGATTGCCCCACGGTGGATCCCCGCAGATCAAGGGGTTCGCACCACTGTTCACGCATACGGGTGAGGCCATGGATGGATGTCCGGTCTACGGAGGTTTACTGCGCTGTGCTGGAGCGCGTGGGTGTCTTCGTACTGTGCGCGTGGCTCCTGACAGCGGGGCTCGGCGGCCATCTCGCCTCGGTGTGGATCCGCCAGGGCGGTCTCAGGCAGCGCACGCCGGGCGTGACACGGCTGCCGCTCTGGCTGGGCGTGGGGCATGTGGTGCTCGCCGTCGGCGGGCTCGCCGGCTGGAGCGCCTATGCCGCGGGCGGGGTGCGGGGCACCGCGTGGGCGGCCTGCGCGGTGGTGCTGATCGTCGCTGCGTTCGGCTTCATGATGCTGCTGCGCCGGCTGCCGAGCTCGGGCCGGCACTCGCACGGCCGCCGCACCGCCGAGCGCCACTTCCCCCTGACAGCGGTCGTCGCCCACGGCATGTGCGCCGGGGCGACGGTGCTGCTGGTCGTGCTGGGGCAGACGTGACCTCAGTCGCCGCTCCGGGACACGGCCGCCGACCGGGACCCGACCAGCAGCAGACACAGGACCGCGACGCCCGCGACCACGCCCGTCAGGAGCAGCAGCGGCTCCAGGGGGCGGATGTCGGAGACCGCGCTCGTGGTGGCGAGGGCGGGCTGGGCGGCAGCGGCGGCAGCGGCGGGCGGGGTGGGGGACGGGGAGTCCGGGGGATCCGACGAGGGCGCGGCGGCCGGTTCGGTGGCCTTCCCGGGGCTCGCGGCGCCCATGCCCGGCATGCCCGCCATGGAGCTCGACGGGGACCGTTTCGTCGGTACGGCGGCGGGTGCCGAGGCGTGGTGCTCGTGTGCCGGCGCCCGGGTGACCGGGGCGGCGGCGGGCTCCACGACGAGCCGCGCGGTCATGCCCGGGTGGACCGTGCAGACATAGCCGTAGCTCCCCGCGGTGGTGAAGGTGTGACTCCAGCTTGCGCCCTTGGCCAGCATGGGGGAGTGGACCGAGGCCGGTCCCGAGGTGGTCTCGACGTCGTGCGGCGCATGGTCCCGGTTGGTCCAGGTGACCGTGTCCCCGGCCGTGACGGTGAGGCTGCCGGGGCTGAACGCGTAGCCGGACATCAGGACCTGGTGGGCGGTGGCGGCCCGGGCCGGTGAGGCGGGCAGCACGGTGACGGGCGCCGCCACGAGGAACGCGGCGAGCAGGGTGCGCGGGACGGTCAGCCGGTGCATGTGAACTCCGCGGCGACGAGCAGCCGGACACGGGCTGCGGGGCGGGGGCGGGGGAGGGTGAGACCGGTCCTGCGACGCAGCGGGCGGTACGGCAGCCCGAGCGTGCCGAGGACCAGGAGCCGGTCGGCGGTGCGCTCCACGACACGGAAACCGAGGACGACCTCGGCCGGATCGCCGGCCAGGGCGAGTTCCCCGGGGACATGCAGCCGGGTGGCCTCGTCCGTGGGGGTGAGGCTCGTACTGACGAAGGTCAGCGGCCGGCCGCCGAGCGGCCGTCCCGCCAGCTCCAGGCTCAGCACACAGTCGTCGGAGTCGGGCGCCACGGTGAGCGTGGCGTCCAGGGCGGTGAGACGGCGGCGCAGGGTGGTCAACGGGCCGAAACGCGCGGTCAGTTCGACGATGCAGCGGTCCGGGGCGGCGGTGTAGGTGCCGGGGTCTGGCAGCCAGTCGGGGCCGGGGACGGGCGGCGGAAGCGGCGCGGTGGGAAGGGTCTCGGTGGTCATCTCGGCACCTCGATGGGCGAGGAGTGGGAGGGACGGGGGAGAATGGGGGTGCGGCGGGCCGGCCGACTGCGACTCGGCCGTCCCCGGCCCGGGTCTGACGCCCCTCGGCGAGCAACAGGCCGCCGCGCTGCCCGGGGCCCTGGCCGGTGAGGACATCGAG